>JBAWWQ010000163.1:0-4167 GCA_037146655.1 Chlamydiota bacterium
AATTATTGCATGAACTTCTATTTTTGGGCGGACTATTTTTAGGGGGCAAGGTCAACGGTAGAAAGCTTTCAAAGAATCGACCAGATATTTTACCGCATCCTCGGAAATATCTGGTGTAACACCATGACCTAAATTCATAATAAAACGCTTCTCTCCTTGCATACTTGTTAAGATGTGATGCAACTTAGATTCAATAACCTTAAATGGTGCTTTTAAAATATCGGGATCTAAATTCCCCTGCAAAGCAATAGAAGAGGGTACTTTCATTTTGAGCGTTTCTAAAGGCTTATGCCAGTCAAAACTAATAGCCGTTGGACAAATATCTACAAGCTCTTCTACAAACAAGCAAGAGCCCCGACAAAATACAATAACAGGAACACCTTGGCTTTTGATTGCTGCTACAATTTTTCTAAGATAAAAACTAGAACAATCCTTAAAAGCCTCTTCATCTAAAACCCCTGCCCACGAATCAAAAATCTGAATAACATCCACCCCTGCCTTAATCTGAAGCGTCGCATAAGCAATCACTAAATCTGATAAAATACTTAATAACTTATGAAAAGACTTAGTCTCTTGATAAAGCCACCGCTTAGTATTTTTTAATAGATGATGATGATCTTTTTCAAGAAGGTAAGAAGCTATCGTAAAAGGAGCCCCACAAAATCCAATAAGAGGCACTTTTAGTGTTTTTTTTAGATCACGTATTGCATGTACAATAAAAGAAAATTGTGACTCAAGCTCCTCAAAAAGAGGTATTGATAACTTGTCTATTTGAAAATCTTTAGGTGTAACTTGAGGCCCTCCCTCATATGTCACAGAAAAACCCAGCGCTTCTAAAGGAAGCAAAATATCAGAAAACAAAATCGCAGCATCTACCCCTAGCTCTTCAATCGGCAATAAAGTAACACGTGTGATAAGATCTTCTTCATGAAACATCTCTGCAAGAGTATGTTTTTTACGAAGACTCTGATAAGATGCTTGATAACGCCCAGCTTGGCGCATTAACCAAATAGGGGGCCTATCTAAATTAACCCCCCGTAAAGCTTTTAAAAGTAATGAGTCTTTAATCATCTATGGCAAGTAGTCGCTCTAATATAGCATCAACTGTAAACCCAAACTCTTGAGCTAGATCACTAGGTGGTGCTGAAGCTCCAAATGTCTCCATACAAATCGCAATCCCTTCTAATCCAATCCATTTGTGCCAACCTAAACTCACACCAGCTTCAATACTCACTCGTCTTCCTAAATTGCCACCAAGAACACTATCTTTGTATTCTTGCGATTGCTTTTCAAAAAGCTCCCAACAAGGCATTGAAACTACCCTTACAGATTTATCCCTTTTTTCAAGCTCTTTCGCTACATCCATCGCTAAACTCACCTCAGAGCCTGTAGCCATTAAGACAAAATCACAAGGTCTTGTTTCCTTCTTAAAAATATAAGCCCCACGGCCAACACCTTCACTAAAAGAAAACTTTTGTGACTCAGTAAACAACGGAAGCTTTTGTCTTGTTAAAATCAATGCTGTTGGACCTTGGTATTTCAAAGCTTCCATCCAAGCTCCTTTAATTTCATGACTATCAGCTGGTCTTATCACATGCAGTCCTGGAATAGACCTGAGTGCTGCATAATGCTCAACTGGTTGATGAGTAGGACCATCTTCTCCTAAGAAAAAAGAATCATGAGTAAACTGATAAATCACATGAAATTTAGACAAAGCCGCTAAACGAATAGCATTTCTCATATAATCTGAAAATGTTAAAAACGTTCCAATATAGGGCTGGATCATCCCTGTTAAGAAAAGCCCCGATCCAATAGTTGCCATGGCAAATTCACGTATCCCATACTTAATATTACGCCCTCCAAAATGATGCGGCTGTATTAAAGGATATTTTTTAAGCATCGTACAGTCAGACCCTGAAAGATCTGCAGATCCTCCATAAAGATATGGGAGCTCTTCCCCTAAAACTTGAAGAACTTCTTGAGCCGCGGAACGACCTGCAACAGGACCTTTGATTTCAAGATTTTGGATTTTTTGCTCAAGTCCCTCAGGCAGTTTTTGCAATTGCATTTTTTTAAATACTTCATAAAGCTCTGGATTTGCCGTACGCCATTTATTAAAAGCTTCTTTCCACTTTTGATGATTTTTTTCACATTGCTCCTTACGTGACTCGAAAAAAGATTTTACAGGTTGAGGAACATAAAAATCCTCTTCAGAAACTCCTAATGCTTTTTTAGTGATTTCACATTCTTCAGGTCCTAGTGGTGATCCATGAGCATGATGTGTTCCTTGTTTACCAGGAGACCCAAGTCCAATCACTGTATGAGCAATCACGAGCACAGGCTTTGTTTGACTTTCTCTGGCCCTTGATAAAGTAGAAACTACTTCATCAATATCATTGCCATTCATCTCAACAACATCCCAACCATAAGCTTTAAATCGCATGGAAGTATTTTCAGAACCACACTGCTCCAAAGGACCATCTAGGGTGATCTTGTTACTATCAAAAATTAAAATTAAATTGTCTAGCCCAAGGTGGCCTGCAAAGCTCGCTGCCTCAGCAGAAACCCCTTCCATCAAACACCCATCCCCCGCTAAACACACAATTTTATTATCAAAAATGCGATGTTCTTGTGTGTTAAATTTTTCTTGCAAAATCTTATACCCAAGAGCTAATCCTACAGCATTACCCACGCCTTGTCCTAAAGGACCAGAAGTTGTCTCAACCCCCACTGTATGTCCATATTCAGGATGTCCCGGGGTCTTTGAATGAAGCTGTCTAAACCTCTTAATTTCTTCAAGGCTTAAACCAAAACCCGCTAAATGCAAGAGTGAATATAAAAGCATAGACCCATGGCCTGCAGACAAAATAAATCGATCCCGATTAACCCATGTAGGTTCAGATGGATCATGTTGAAGAAACATTCCATATAAAACTGCTCCGATTTCAGCACAACCCATCGGCAATCCTGGGTGACCTGAATTAGCCTTTTGTACAGCTTCAAAAGAAAGTGCACGTATCGTATTGGCTGTTTTATGCAAAATTTGTTTGAGATATTCGTCCATCACTTTCGATTTTTCTCCTTATATCCTTTATTTCATCTTAAAATTTATTAGCCTAATCAGTATGCTATCGAAATCATGCTATTAAATAGACTTGCAATAAGGATTAGAGTGTATGCTTTCTTCTACGATTCGTAAAGAGTTTTTACATTATTTCAAAACTCACCACCATAAAATTGTCCCATCTTCTTCTGTCATCCCCCATGAAGACCCAACCCTTCTTTTTACAAATGCTGGGATGAATCAGTTTAAAGATGTTTTTTTAGGACAAAGTTATAGAGATTACAAAAGAGCAACTTCTTCACAAAAATGTATCCGTGTGGGAGGAAAGCACAACGACTTAGATAACGTAGGTCACACAACACGCCATATGACATTTTTTGAAATGCTTGGGAACTTTTCTTTCGGTGATTATTTTAAACAAGAAGCAATCACCTATGCATGGGAAATGACCTTGCAAGTCTTTGGATTCGAAGAAGGGAAAGTATGGGCTTCTGTATATGAAGAAGATGATGAAGCCTTTGAACTATGGAAACGTTACTTACCAGAAAAAAGAATCATTCGCCTAGGTAAAAAAGACAATTTTTGGATGATGGGAGAAACAGGTCCCTGCGGCCCATGTACAGAGCTGCTTTACGATCGAGGCTCTAGCTTTGGCCCGGCCCTATCTCCTAAAGAAGATCCAAGTGGTGAACGCTACCTGGAATTTTGGAACCTTGTTTTTATGCAATATAATGCATTACAAAATGGTTCTATGGAGTCACTTCCTAATAAATGTGTCGACACAGGTGCTGGATTAGAAAGAGTGGTTTCTATCATAGAAAATGTAGACTCTGTTTTTAAAATCGATATTTTCAAAGAATTAATAGCGCAAATTGAAACTGTCCTACATGTAAAATATGACCCATCTAATCTTCTACTTGCCCCCGCTTTTTATGTGATCTCTGATCACGTAAGAGCCTTATCTTTTGCTATGGCAGATGGAGCTCAACCAAGTAATATTGAAAGAGGTTATGTCCTTAGAAAACTTGTCAGACGAGCTGTCCGCTATGGGAAACTTCTTGGAGCAGACGAGCCTTTCCTTGCCAAAATTTTTGATCGACTCC
>JBAWWQ010000164.1:0-4119 GCA_037146655.1 Chlamydiota bacterium
GTTTTTTAATTTAAAGAGGGCTTTTATGGAAATTTATGTAGGCGAACTTCAAGAAAATTGGAAATTCCCATCAGACCATATGCCAGTTGGTATACGCATTGATAATGTAAATATTGCTTCCTGGAACGTGCTTGATACAGCCTATATTGACTGGGTAATTGAGAAAAATTCACAAGGACTAAGTCACTCTTTAATTGCAAAAGAAAATGTCCCTATTGAAAACTCTAAATTAACTCTACGAGATCGACATGTGGTAGATCTAATGCTCCAAATGCTCCACCATCCAAGTTATCCAAAACATCTCTTGTCTATTCAAGAAAGCGGTGAACCTTTCCTTAAAGAACTGAAAACCCGCCTTCCTAAAAACTTTACTATAATAGCAGATAAAGGCAACGCTATAGTGATTAACAACCTTTGCTTTGAAATATTACAAGCTCAATCTGTTAATCATGTTTTTTCTAAGGAACTTAAAAGAAGCTTTCAAGATATAACACTTCAGCATAAAGACTCTGATAAAAAACTACGTATTATTAATACACATCTTCCAGGAGATCCTGCAGGCCCAGCTCGTATCGAATTTGCTAAATACTTAGTTAAGACGTTAGATCCTACCAGCACAACAATAGCAATGGGGGATATGAACTTTAATGAACAAGAAATGCAAGAAGCTTTAAACCAAGCACAAGATATAGAAGAATTTTTTAGTTTATACTCACCCAATTACCACACAAATATTTCTCCTTACATATTTACCGCTAAGACAATAGATCATTTTATCATTCATTCAACAATCAAGCCAACAGTGCTAACTGCTGAGCAAGTCATGATAGAGTGTGCTGAGACAGTCAATCTATTGACTCATGAGTGCTTTAAAAGCTGTATAGGATTATAATTGTTAAATCCAAAAGAATTTAGTTCTTTTAATTGCCAAGAGAAAAAAATCCTTTGGTATTTTGAGTAGTTGCTGTAGCAAACGCTTCTAATGAGATTCCTTTAAGCTCTGCTAATCTTTCTGCCGTTTCTATAAGAAAACCAGGTTCATTGGTTTGTCCTCTTTTAGATTGAGGAGCAAGATAAGGGCTATCTGTTTCTATAAGTATTGAATCAAGAGGTACGTAAAGAGCTGCCTCCCTTAAACTCTCTGATTTTTTAAAAGTGACTATTCCACTAAAAGAAATCTTCCATCCACGATCAAGCGCAAGCTTCGCTTCTTGCTTACCCCCTGTAAAACAGTGCAAAAGAAGAGGTTTATCTCTGTATTCATCATCTGCAATAGCAAATAAGTCTTCAAAAGCCTCTCTACAATGAATCACAACGGGTAAATTGCACTCAATAGCTAAAGCAAAATAGCGACTTAGATAAGCTTTCTGCAGATTTTTTGGAGAATGCTCATAGTAATAATCAAGCCCTGTTTCTCCAATAGCCACAAGTTTTTTCTCCCTCGCTAGCTTTTCAAAAAACACAAAATCTAATTCTCCAAGTGCTTCTACATCATGTGGCGTTGTTGCACCCACATTATAAACACATGAGTGCTCATGCGCTATTTTTAATCCCCTATTGGCACTTAACTGATCCGTACAGATATTCACAATAGCTTCTACACCAGATTGTTTAGCACGAGCGATTAATTGATCTGCTACACCGTATAAAACTTCATTACTAATATGTGCATGAGAATCGATCAACATTTTAAAAACTCCTAAATTAATAAATGAATTCCTTATAAGGATCTTGACTTTTGTCTTTTTTTTAAAGTATCCATTTAGGCAAACTAAAAACAACCTCTTTAATCAAAGTTATTTTTTATGAACTCTTTTTCAAATGCTTTTGCTCAATCCGATATTTTTGGGAAACTCATCTTTCTAGGGTTACTCATCCTTTCCCTTATGTGCTGGGTTACTCTTCTTTATAAAATATGGCTAATTCAACAAGTGAAAAAACAATCTCACTATCTACTTGCCTATTTTGAAAAAAATAAGGATTCTTTTCTCCATTTATCGTTAGATAACTTATCTATCAAAATCATGAAGGAAGTTCCAAGGCCTTTTATCTCCATTTTTTCTATATTAAAAACAAAAACATTAGAGGTTCTTGAAAAAAACCATTACTTTATCACCCACTCTCTTCCACAAAATCCTGAGCAAAATGTCTATCTATCAAGAGCTGATATCGAACTTATAGAAACTCACCTTTCAATGACCATGCTTAAACAAAAAGAGCTTTTAGAAAAATATCTTTTCCTTCTACCAACTATTACAACACTTGCCCCTTTTGTTGGACTACTTGGAACTGTTTGGGGGATTTTGCTAATGTTTACAGGCCTACAATCAGGTGGTAGTTTAAGCTCAAATAGCGCCGTTCTTGGTGGTCTTTCAACAGCTCTTGTAACAACTGTCCTTGGTTTATTAATTGCTATTCCCTCTCTCGTAGCTTATAACTACTTAAAGCAAGCTATAAAAAGTTATAGCTCGCAAATGCAAAACTTTGGACATATGCTTCTTTCCACTATAGAACTCCAATACCGCAAAGTAGATACGTTATGAGATATCGTTTTTCCTTAGATGATCCAGACTCCTCCTCTGAAGATTCTCTCTTAAATTTAACACCCCTTATTGATGTAGTCTTTGTATTACTCATTACCTTTGTATTGATTGCTCCTTTACTTAAGTTTGATCATATTGAATTAGCTCCTGCTGCTAAAAGCAAAAAAGAGCAACCGCTACCTACACAAACGCGAAATTCAATCTCTATCCAAGTATTAAAAGACAACACCATCTCAATCAATCAACGTAAAATTACAGACAAAGATTTAATAGCAACTCTTATAAGTTTAAAAAAAAACCATCCCAAGGAAACACCTCTTTTATTCCAGGACCAAGAAGCTTCTTTTGGAACTTATCAAAAAATTAAAAACGCCGTAGAATCTGCTGGATTTACGGAAATGGATGTGATTTTAAAACCCTAATCATCATGCATAAACATCTTTCAAAGCTTTTTATTTTCCTAAACCCTTTAAAAACTTTCCCTAAACGTCGGCCCTATTTAACAACTTGTATAGGGATCGCTTTTGGTTTGCATGCTCTTATCATGCTCAATTCTCCTAAAAAGAATGTGCCACTTCGTCCTATAAATCAAAAACTTGTTGTTAAAACAATTATAATGCCAGAAACCATTGAACGAAGCTCAAATATAGTTAAAGAATTTCGCAACAATCCTATAAAACAAAGTCCACCTTCTCATACAAGCAAGCGCCACACACCCAAACCTTCTTCTAAAACGCAACCACCTTCCCCTACCAAAAACACCAAAACCAAACAACTTCTCAATGATTTGCAAGAAAATATTGCCAAAATTGAAGCAAAACGCGATAACACTTTACCTTCACAAGCAATAGTGATTCCTAAGCCAATTGATGCATTAAAAGCAGATATCTACGATATCCATGCCGAAACCGTAGATGCAGAAGAAACATCTTATAGAGAAGGACTTATCCTTTATCTAAAAGATGCCCTCCATCTACCAGGTTATGGAACTGTGAAAATTCGACTAACTTTAGAAAAAGATGGTAATATACAAGATGTCACTTCTTTATCCTCTAACTCAGAAGTGAATAGATTGTACTTAGAAAATACATTGCAAGAACTTACTTTTCCCCCTTTTACTGAGGAATTAGCAAACAAAAAAACACATACCTTTGTTTTAACTTTTTGTAGTGATCAATAAAGCAAGGAGAACTTAATGCGCCCCACTTGTAGAGCCTATTTTAAAATAACTGCTTTTTTATGCCTATTTTGTCTAGGCTTTGCCTCAGATCCTTCAGAAGAAATTGTGGTTCGCTTAAATGTTTCCCAAGCTTTAACCCCTATCTACCTTGCAAATTTTAAAATTGAAGCTACAAGCATTGACCCAACCTATGTTCGTGCACTTGAAGAGGTACTCTCTTTTGATTTAGAACAAAGTGGCAGAATTAAATTGCTTCCAAAAAACAAAGACAAAGAAGCTCTCCTTAAAAATTCAAATATTAAAGAAGCTTTCGCAAGCCCTTTATGGAAAACAGAACATATTAACTATGTAGTTCAAATAAATCTTACAGAAACCAGCTGCTCAGCAATGATCTAC
>JBAWWQ010000165.1:0-4099 GCA_037146655.1 Chlamydiota bacterium
GTATTTCATCAAAAAAAAGAAGTGTTGCACCAGGCTCAATATCAATAGAATCTGACAACGCAAAAGCCAAACCAAAAGGAGTCTTCCATGCTCTATAAGGGGATCCGCTTACCGATCAAGGAAATAATACCTATTGCTTTGAAAAAATGTTTTTTTTACTATGCGCCCTCTTATATAAAATTTGAGGGTTATGTTTACTTGGAAAAAATCTAGCTTAGACTCTTATTCATTTTTGAAAAGAAGTTTCGATCTTATTTTTAGCCTTGGGTTTCTCGTTATCTTCTCACCCTTATTTCTTATAATTGCCCTACTTATTAAATTAAGCTCTAAAGGACCTGTTTTTTATAGAAGCCAAAGAGTTGGATTAGCTAATAAACCTATCTCTTGCTTAAAATTTCGGACCATGTACCTAGATGCTGAAAACCGGTTAAACACCCTCTTAAGTCAAAATCCTAGTTTGCACCAAGAGTGGGTTCAATATCAAAAGATCAAGCAAGATCCAAGGATTTTACCTATTGGTAGATTTTTAAGAAAAACCTCGCTCGATGAACTTCCTCAATTTTTTAATGTGCTTCTAGGAGATCTCAGTGTTGTAGGTCCTCGTCCTTTTTATGAACACCAAGTCAAAGAATACTTAGGAGATAAAGTGGACAAGTTTCTATCTGTAAAACCAGGAATTACAGGTCTTTGGCAAGTATCTGGCAGAAACTTACTTACCTTTACAGAGAGACTTGTTTTAGAAGAAACTTATATCGATAATCTTTCTTTCTTAAAAGATTGTCAGATTATTTTAAAAACACTCCCTGCTGTTATCTCTTCAAAAGGAGCCTACTAAATGCCTCATGCATCCCTACTATTTTTTTGCGTAGCAACAGGTGTCTCGCTACTGTCAACAACCTCGTTTGGCTTACCACTACTTGGCTTTGCCCCTTACCTCTCTTTTATTTTTCTTAAACACCCCTTGAAACATCTTCTTTGGAAAAGTTTCTTATGTGGTCTTATGATGGACTTTTTACAAAGCTCTCTTCCTTTTGGATATTGCTCTCTAAGCTACGTCTTAACCTCTCTCATCCTTTACAGACAAAAGTGGCTTTTCTTTCACGATAAGCTCATTTCTTTAGCGATTTTTTCTAGTTTTTTTTCTTTAATCCATTCAGTATCTCAAATTCTTCTTTTTGATCTGACTAAAAAAACATTGGCTTTTTCTTGGAAACATCTTTTAAGTGAATTAGTGATGATGCCTTTATGTGATGGGCTTTATGCTTTTATTGGATTTACCATGCCCTCTCTTATCTATACGTATATTAAAAAACATGGTTTTCGTTGGCGTTTTATAAAAAACTAATGGGGTATGGTTTAAATCCATACCCCATCTACAACCGTTATTCTTGCGAGAAGTTTTTTTCTACAAAAATGGTCCAAGCCTTGTGAAGAAATGTATGATACTTCTTAACCTCTTCAAATTCTTGATCCGAGCACTTTGAAGCAAGCTCCTTAAAATTCCAATCCATCAATTGATCTCGAAGAAAAAGATAGTCTTGTTTAGAGCTGATACCTGGCATCAATCTTCTCTGACTTTCTAACTCTTTTGCTATTAATTGTTGGACTTGTTCAGAATCTTCCTTAGCATGATTTGTATAAGCGTTGATTAACCCAGCAGCTACTCGACCACCTTCAGCACCCAACTCTAAAGCATCATCCATGTTAATTAAAGCTAGTTTTTCCTTGCACTCTTTCCATTTTTTTTCTCCTAATTGAAGTCCCCAAGCCTCTTCATACTCCTTACGCTTTTCTTTTACATAATTTTCATCAAAATATTTAACAAACTCCTTTGTACGCATAAATAAAGAGAAATTGTTTTTAATTTCTTGCTCAGACATATCCATAGTATAGACTCCTTTATAATTTGATATTATGACATCAATGATTGCATTTCTAAACTGCAGCTGATTGATTTCTTTTGATAAAATTTCTTTTTGCACTTTAAGTGCTGTTATATTGTCTGCAGGTGTCTTACTTAAAAGAGAGTGGATTTTTTTAAGACTAAAACCAAGATCTTTGAAAGATAAGATATGCATTAAACGAATTAATTGCTTTTTACTGTAGTAACGACGACCATTTGCCATCCGAATACTTGGTACAAACAACCCGATTTCATCATAATAATGAAGGGTGCGAACGCTGATTCCAGATAATTTAACTAAATCATTAATCGTGTACTCCATAAATCCTCTCAAATTAATTCATGCCTGAATTATAAAACATCACGTTACGTCATGTACAAGATTAAAAAATTGTATTTATTAATAAAAGAAAAGTCTTTACGTGTTTGTTATATAAACAACTAATTTATTTGAGAATTCTGCCATTTTCCACCCAAATTTATATTAAAAACTATGGATTTCGCTTTATTTTTATAAGGAAATTACAATACTATGACACTAGTATTAGTATTTTTATATAAGGTTATATGCCTACATCTTCAGATATCCCCTCTTTTCTTTTACCAAGACTTACAAATGTAGCGATCTTAGCAGCGCAGCAAGCTGGAGAAATTCTAAAAAAAGCCTTCAACTCTCCTTACCAAATCACTTTTAAAGAAGGCAAACATAACCTAGTCACACAGTATGACGCTGAAGTAGAAAATTTAATCATTACCTTTATTAAAAAGCAGTTTCCTGAGCACAATTTTTTAGCAGAAGAAAGTGGTGAACATGGAAACTTTCCAGATAACATCCTTTGGATTATTGATCCTATAGATGGGACGGTAAATTTTGCACATAATATTCCTCTATTTTCTATTAGCATCGCAGCTACATTTCAAGGTGAAGTCCTTTCAGGTGTTGTTTACAACCCAATAACTAGCGAGCTTTTCGTAGCTGAAAAAAATAACGGCGCCTATTTAAATGGCACTCCTCTTTCTGTTTCTAAAACAACTATTTTAGCTGAAGCAATATTAGCCACAGGCTTCCCTTACTTTGTGCATGAAAACCCTTTAAACTGCATTGATCACTTTGTCAGTTTTACAAAACTTGGGGTTCCTATTAGACGCCTCGGCTCAGCAGCTCTTGATATGGCTTATGTAGCTGCAGGAAGATTTGATGCTTTTTGGGAAGTGTCCCTAAAACCCTGGGACTTCGCAGCAGGGTTTCTCCTTATAGAAGAAGCGGGAGGTCTTGTCACAAACTACGCAAAAGAACCTCTTATTATAACAAAAAGTTCTCCTGTTTTAGCTTCTAACAAAGCTCTACACGATCAAATGCTCCAACACTTGAAGGTTTCATGATCATTGATGGGAAAAAAATAGCGGATGAGCTTCAACTAGAACTTAAAGGGTTGATTCAAAAACTCACTCCAAAAAAACCAGGTCTTGCTTTTATCCTTGTAGGTCATCACGCCCCTTCACATACCTATGTCCGGATGAAAAAAAAAGGGTGCCTAGAAGTAGGTATCTATTCTGAAACTTATGAACTAGAAGAAACTGTTTCTGAAGAAGAGTTAATTTCCCTTATCAAAAGGTGTAATAAAAACCCCCATATCCATGGTATTTTAGTTCAGCAACCACTCCCTTCTCACCTTTCAGAAAAAAAAGTGATTGAAGCCATAGATCCTCATAAAGATGTAGATGGTTTTCATCCACTTAACATAGGAAAAGCTCTACTTGGTCAAGATGACGGGTTTCTTTCTTGCACACCACTTGGAATTATTACCTTATTAGAAAAAGCAGAGGTTCAAGTAGAGGGTAAACATGCTCTTATCCTAGGAAGAAGTAATATCGTAGGAAAACCACTTGCCTCACTTCTAATGCAAAAAAAACCACACCGTAATGCTACAGTCACTGTTGCCCATAGTCAAACAACTGACCTAGAAAACCTTTGCAAGACAGCAGATATTTTAATTGCAGCTATTGGAAAACCCTTATTTGTTAAAAAAAGCTTTATCAAAAAGGGTGCTACTGTGATTGATGTTGGAATCAATATTTTAGAAAAAGATGGCAAAAAACACATCGTAGGTGATGTGGATTTTGAAGAAGTAGCCCCCCTTTGTTCTCGTATTACTCCTGTTCCTAAAGGAGTTGGTCCTATGACTATCACTATGT
>JBAWWQ010000166.1:0-4038 GCA_037146655.1 Chlamydiota bacterium
CTTCAATACTTTGAATGAAAGGGAGTGTTTTGAGTAAGTATAAGAGCTCTTGTTTTTCTATCTCGGTTAATACATCACCAACAACAAAGATTTTTCCAGAGGCAGCATTAAACGAAAATTCAATGCCTGAAAATCGTTTAAGCGTGTCAATCAGAACTGCTTCATCATCTTGTTTTGCAAGTTCTACATGGTGACTTTTAAATAAAGAAAGAGCACTTGTAACTCCAGCGATGATCAAAAGAAGAAACGTCCCTGCAAGGATTAAGTGTTTTGTTGGAATAAGGAGTTCTTTCCAAGATTTTTGCGTGGCGTCTATAGAAGGAGCTAAAGTAGCTGGTTCTTCTTGTGGTTCATAAGTTTGAGTGATGGACGCAGGAGAATAGAGAGTCTCTCTTGTTTGTTCTCGGTCAATTAAAAGAAAAGAGGTTGTGCCTATTGCAATTAGATCCTGAAAGGCGAGTATATGGGCCGCTTCTAGATGTTTGCCGTTAATGTAGGTTCCATTGCGGCTTTTTAGATCCTCTAAAATTAGGGTGTTGTTTCCATCTAAAGAGATTTTTGCATGCTGTCTAGAAACGCTTAGATCTTGGAAAACAATGTCGCAAGTATGGGGATCTTTTCCTAATATATAACTATGGTCTGGTTGCAGTCCGAATTCAGCACCCGTATTAGGGCCAGAAATGACTTTAATCATCCATCTAGAGTCTGTGACTTCGTTAAAAGATAAGGTGTCTAAAGGTGTTTCTTCATCGAAGATAGTTGGGTGGTAATCGTTAAAATCTTCGTGGTCGATAGGTTTTCTAAGGAGAGGCGTTTTTTCTGTAAATTTAAAAAGAGTACCCCCGATTTGTAGGATATCACCCTCTTGAAGAACAACAGGATCTGTAATAGGATGTCCATTGACAGAGGCAGGGTTGGTTACACTTAAGTTTTCTACGATGAAACCATCGTCTGTTAAGCGACAAATAAGATGCTTTCTTGAAACCATAGGGTCTTCAAGAACTTGAAAAGAAACATCTGGATCACGACCAATAATCCATTCATGACCTTGATCTAGATGAATAACCAGGCCGCTAAGAGGCCCTTCTTCTGCTACAAGATATCCTGACATGATGTTCTCTTACGTGCGCGGTTGTGCGTATAATTGATTCTATATTTCTTGCTTTTAAAAAGTAAGAGAAAAATGTTAATTGTATTATTTTTGTAGAATTTCATCGTGTATTCTTTTTCTCCAATATTCTAGGTAATTGATAAATTCTTCTAATTTCTCTTTAAATAATCGATAATTGATCTCTTCAGGAACAGATAAGGTGAATAGGAAATTTTGCACGGAGTCATCAATTGCTATGCAAGATCCTTTTGTTCCTTGACCCAAGAAATTTGCTTTCATTAAAAGAATAAAGAGATCTTCAGTAGGTTTTTGTGGGACAGGTGCTAAAATACTTCTACAACTAAATCCAGGATTGAGTTCTTTAAAAATTAAGTTGGTTGTGTCGTTGACAGAAACTTCATAATAACCCTGAGGATTTATTTCTAAGTTCATAGGAAGTTGAAATTGTTGACATAGTTCTGTAATTAAATGCTTTAACATTAACGCGCAACTCTTAATAGTAGGATTTTTTAGCTTATTTAGAGGATTTAAGGGTTTTAGAGTTTTAAAGCAAATAAAAAAAATACAGGAGTTAGACAATTAAGGGTTAGTGAGTTTAATTCACCCTTAATTTTCACCCTCTTTAAAATGGAACTGATTTGATATACAATAAAAATAAAAGAAGGAGAGGGTTATATGCATGAAGAGTTTAAGAAGATTATGGATTTTTTTTCTTTAGCACCGGAAGAAAAGTCTAAGCATTTAGAGGAGGTTTTTCAAAATTCTATCGAATTTTTCGATAAGTTTAAAAAAACCCTGCAGACAGGGACTCCTGAAGAGAAGAGTGCGATTATGAAAGAGGTGATGGAGCTTCAGGAAAAGTTGCAAAGTGAAACGACAAAAATGTGTGCTGAAACGGGCCTTTCTGAAGATGAGCTTAAAGAGTATTCTCATGATAAAAAGCATTTTTCAGAAGATGAGTGGAAATCTATTCAATCTGCAAAGCAAAAATTTGAGCAGCAAGCCGAAGAGTTAGCAAGTGTTCTTCCAGTTCCTAAAAAGAAAGAAGAGGATGCTTCAGCGGCAAAGAAAACACCTAAAGCAAAGAAAAAGTGGGTGAAAAGCTAAGGTTGCAGTCTGCACCTTAAGCGCTTGATTGTTAATTATATAAGAATTTAGTCCCTCTATTATTGTTCGCAGATAGTGCTTATGTCGTTTATTGTCAAATCTTTACGTTATGATTAAGCGATCAATTCAATGTTAAATCAATGTAAACATCTAATTATTAAGATTATATAAATATTTTTCAATAAATTAGTATTAATTTTAATCAGACTTTGTTAAAATAATTTATGGAGAGTTATAGCTTGGTTGACTAAAACAATAAAATCAAGCGAAGGCAAATTTTTAATAAGGGAAAAAAATAGATGGCAAATTCTGTACAAGGTATAGATGCTTTAGGGGGAAATAGTTCTAGTCAAGGTCTTGGCTCGAATAATTCCGGCTTAGCAAATGACCCGACTCCAGTTTCTTATCAGCCAAGATGGGTGCAGGCTCTGCAAACGCCAAATGCTGCTCATACGTATTCATGCTTTATGTTGATGCTTTTAGCTTTAAGCAACTTAGGTATGGGTAATATTAATGGTTCGGCTCTTGCTCAATCTAATTTAATGGATACAGAACAAGCTATTCAGAAGAACCTGGTTACGATTTCTTCATTTTTATCACAGCTTCAGCAAAATTCTACTGCAGATTCTCAAGCGTATCAAGCTGGTGCAACGCAGACAGATAGTATTCACGTTGGAAGTTTAAATTATTTAGCGGATCCAAACGCGCTTAATGGATTAGCGACTACGTTTTACAATTTACAAAAAAATGGTGTTGTTGGTGCAGAGTATGTAAATTCTGAATATGCAGATTCAATGGCGAGTTTTATCCAAGCGTTTAAAGAGATATTTTATGCAAATACAAATGCAAGTGCGCCAACTGTTGCAAGTCTTAGTGAGATTTACAACCCTAACGTTTTCCAAAATGGACAAGGGTTTAATTTGTCTGCTGGGAATCCTAATACACCAGGTGCGCCAAGTTTTTGGTCTCAAATAAATAGCAGTTTTACTCAAGCTGGTTTTAACCAACAAGGGTATAATGTTGTAGGAACAAGACCTTCTGATAAGGCTTCTTTAATTCAGCAGTATATGTTTTATAAAGCTCAAGTGTCTGTAGATACGGGTTCGATTTCTACTGTCAATGGAGCTAATGGGGATATTGGAAAGCTTGTGGATTTTGATCCAACATCAACAGATTGTGATCCTTTTATCACGCAAACGCTAGGTCTTTGGAATGCTTTTGATGTAACAGAATCGGTGAATAGATCTGGATTAAATGCAAATGCTATCACTTGTGAGAGTCCAACCTCTGGCAATTTAATTACGATGATGTTAACGGGTTCTCGTGGTCAATTATGGGATAGTGGAAGTATTTATACAAATGATTCAGGGGCGGATAATGGCCAGGTTGGTTTATATGGTGCATTTTCTTACATGGCATTTAATGATTATTGGTCAAAAAATCCAGCTGGAAATTCTACTCAATCCGTAGCGGCTCCATCTGGTGGTCCAGCTAATTGGTATCCTGCAGAGGGGTTTCTAAATTTAGTTATCCCTCTTCCTTCGTGGGATTGGGGTAGTCCTATAGCCTCTCTTGGTAATGCGCAAGGTGACGACTTAGCTTCTGACACTACAATGGTGAATGGGGTGCAAACAAACGCTGGTTCTGCAACGAGTGCACAGAGTGCAAATATGCAAGAATTGACAGCTAACGAGAGTTCTTATGTAAGTATTGGTCAGAACTTGCTTCAGAACTTAGGTCAGTCTTTAACTCAGTGGAGTCAGAACCAAATTAGTAATTAAGCTGTAAGGCCTCTTATAAGCCTATAAGAGGCCTTTTCA
>JBAWWQ010000167.1:0-3996 GCA_037146655.1 Chlamydiota bacterium
CTCTGATTATGATCGAGATAAGCTTACAGAGCGTTTGGCAAAACTGTCAGGTGGGGTGGGTGTGGTGTATGTAGGGGGTCCTACAGAAGAGGCATTAAAAGAGAAAAAAGCGAGAGTTGAAGACGCTCTTCATGCAACAAGAGCTGCTGTTTTAGGTGGTATTGTTCCAGGTGGTGGTGTTGCTTTAATTAGGGCGATGAAGACTTTAGATAGTCTTAAATTACAAGGTGACGAAGCAATAGGTGTAGATATTATTCGCTTTGCTTGTATGGCACCAGCTGTTGCAATTGCGCAAAATTGTGGAGAGAGAGGTTATGTAATTGCTGAGAAAATTGCTCAAAACGAGGGTGCTTATGGATATAATGGCCTTACAGGTGAGTTTGAAGATTTGATGAAAGCAGGGGTTATAGATCCTGTTCTTGTGACTAAGAGTGCATTAAAAAATGCAGCTTCTATATCTGCTCTTTTAATTACAGTAGCAGCTATGATTACAGACAAGCCTGAACCTAAGAAGAAAGATGCTCCAATGGATCCTATGGCTGGCATGGGTGGAATGGGAGGCATGGGGGGTATGGGCGGCATGATGTAGTCAGCTTACCTTTATTAGCTCATAGAAAAAAAACCGGTTCTGTATAGAACCGGTTTTTTTTTAAGTTAAGTGCTGGATATTAAATTCGAATTTTGGCGTTTTCCATTATAGCTTCACGGTCGTTAGAAATTAGAGTTGAAAGAGCTAAAATTGGAATATGAGGTTCAAATTGTGGTATGCAGTTTCTGTCGATATAACAACCTTTAAAAGAGCGTGTCCCTCTGTTCCATAAGTTGTCTTTTTCAATTTTTAAAAAAACAAAATTCTTGGTATTTTCAGCTGTAATTGTATTCAATATAAACTGGTTTTTTTCAAAGTTCCAAGATAGATAGTTGTTTTGCATAGGATTTCTAAAAAAGATCACTTGAAGATTGGTTGGATCTACAAGTTCCCAATCTGCTAAGTTTATAGCAATTTCATGTTGTTGATTTTCTGTGGGGTGTTCAGCCCCTTCACAGTCTGAAGAGCTTATGCTAAAGAGGTCCTCTTCAACAGTATTTTGACCTATCAACACCCAGTCTACACCTATACAATCATGATCTTGGTTTATTTTTGGTAATAGCTTTGGAGATGGTATGTCTGAAGGGTCTATGGGCTCTAGTCCACATAGATTATTGCTTGCCCTAAGCGATTCAGTGGCTCCGATAACTTTGCTTGTGTCTAGATTTGCTCTATCAACAAGGGTAATTTTATTGTTGGTTAGAGTTGATTCAGAGTTATCAAAACTGTATTGCGCCGCTTGTAATGAGGTGGATTCTGATATTGTACTCATATTAAAGACCTTCTTTTGTTGTTTCAGAAGCTTGTTTTCTTTTTAGAAGAACGCTTCTTATTAAATTTGAGTAGTGGAGATATTAACTATAGCTTGATAATCATTAGTAATTAGATGCCTTTTTAACTCCATAGAACGAATCCTGTCATTTTTAATAGTAGATTCAAATTGCTCGATACAATTTTTAGATATATAAATCCCTTTAGAAGGATAGAAGCCTGTAGTTAAGAAATTTTGTTTTTCAATTTTTAAAAAAACGAAACTTCCCTTGTCACTTTCTCTAATTGGATTTAGTGTAAAACGGTTGTTTTTAGAGTCCCAAGATAGGTAGTTTGAGCGCGCTTTGTTATCAGAGATCAGGTTTACAAGGTCTATTACTTTGGGTTGATAATCATGAAATAGATAAGGGTTTGCCGATGCACTCTTAGTTGGAGATACATCAGGATCTACAAATACCCATTGGGTTTCTATTGATTCCTGATCTGAATCAGAATCGTCGCTAGCTAGAGATTCACAGGCAGCTATAAAATCAGGCATTGCAACGTTGCTACTAAAAGTTGTTGAAGAAGTTTGTGGCTTTGCTCTTTCGATAAAGCTTTTTTTAAAAAGCTCACCGGCTTCTACTAGACTTTTCCCATTATTTTCTTTGAACTCTAGAAGAAAATTTAAAAAATCTTCTTTTTGAATTAGATCAATGGTTTCGTTAGAGGATAGATTGTCAGGGTCTTTAGGGGCAGGGAGAACTTGGTCGTGGAACCAAGGGAACCTCTCTTTTGATTCATGACGTTGTGTTAAATTTTTATAGGAATCATATTCTTCTTTTGAAGAAAGTTGACTTTCATCAGTGACTTTTTGTGTGAGTAATGTAGTGACTTTTTTTGTAATAACTTCAGCTTCTTCAGAGGAGCCTTTAATATGTAATTGTATTGGAGATTTTATTTCTCCTCCTAAGCAATCTAATAAGCTATTTTCATTTGCATCTCTTTCAACAAGCCATCCAGTGGTTGCAACTACTTTGCTAGTATCTAGATTTGCTTTATCAACAAGTGTAATTTTATTATTAGTGAGGGTTAAAAAAAAGCCTGGATGATCTAAGCTGTATTGGACAGCCTGTAATCCTGTTAATTCTTGTGTTGTGCTCATGTTAAAACCTTTTTACTTTAATATTATTTAATATAGATTTTACATCTAAATTTATTTAATTTAAACGTTTATAAACAATTAAATTATTTATTATTATATTTAAAGCGCATAAAGTTTTTAACTAGAAAGGACAAGGGAAATCCAGTTGTCTTTTACAGAGGAGTTTGTTAATTTAAAATTTGAATAAGGAAATTCTTGTAAGTAGGCTTCTTTCTGCTCTTTAAGTAGTCCAGATACTATAAAAATTCCTTTAAAATTTAAAGAAGGATAACATGAAAATACCTGTTTTTGTTCATGCCACAGCATATTGAGGCATATTACCCAGGATCCTTGGTTTAATATCTTGGGGTCAAATTCTTTAAAAAAGGATACTTCAGAATGGCAATTATTAAGGACGGCATTGGCTTTAGCATGAGTTAAGGCCTCTTCATCGACATCTATGCCTAGGACTTGTTTAGAACCGAGCTTATAAGCTGCTAGGCTTAAAATACCACTACCACAGCCTATGTCTAGGACAGAAGCGCCTTCGATTTTATTTGCCATAGCAGATAGGGTTAAATAGGTTGTGGGATGAGAAAGGTCTCCAAAACCAGGACCCGGTTTTAGATAAACACAAGCATCTGAAGCGGCTCCAAAATCCTTTAAAGGGATTGTAACAAGGCCTTCTTTATAATAGGGACAGTGAAGATGCCACTGGTTATCCCAGTCGATAGGGTCATCATACTCTATCAGGATGGAGTGCTCAAGGGGCATTAAAGGTTTTGAATTTAGAAGTCCTCCAATAAGAATTTTACTAGATTCTTTAATGCAATAATGGTCACTTAGCCCAAGTTGTAGTAGCTCTTGTAGAGCTTTTTGGGGATAAGAAGAGGGGTTAACTTGGAAAAGAGCATGTTTCATAGGTTACTATGATATAATAAAAGGGAAAAATGAGCATCTATGAATTAAAGGACTTGATGAAAATCCTCCTCTGAACGATGATTGTTGCAAAGTTAATCTGCACCGATAGCTCAGCTGGATAGAGTACTTGGCTACGAACCAAGAGGTCAGAGGTTCGAATCCTCTTCGGTGCGCTTTTAAATAAAAACTATGATTATAGAAGTATTTCCTTCAGGGCCTGTTAACACTAACGCCATTCTTATAGGATGTGAAAAGACCCATAAAGGTATTTTCATAGATCCTTCGGCTGGAAGTGCTCAAAAACTTTTAGATGCTGCAGAAAAACACCATTTAGAAATTCAAGCGATTTATTTAACCCATTCTCATTGGGATCATTTCGTTGATGCAGCATTTTTGAAAAACAAACTCCATATTGATCTTTATGTGCATGAAAAAGATGCAGAGAATCTGATGCACCCAGGTGCTGATAGACTTCCTACTTTTTTTGATATAGAAGGGGTAGAACCTACCCACTTTTTAAAAGATGGGGATAAGGGATCTATCGGGCAGTTGCAATTTATAGTGATTCATACACCAGGGCATTGTCCAGGAT
>JBAWWQ010000168.1:0-3986 GCA_037146655.1 Chlamydiota bacterium
CCCCTCAAGGCTCTATCCAAATCCTTTCTAAAGAGCAAAAAGGTCAAAGGGGTCAATGGAAGTTTCAAAAAGAAAAACTCCCCCCTTTTCTCATCAAAGTTTTAGGGACGTTAAGCTTCATGATCGGGGGTTATCTCCTCATGAACCTGCCTGGAGTTCTTATTGGGGGGCTCTTAGGGTATCAATGCATTAAATTTTTCTGTAAAATCTTTAAAATTAAATTAAACTAAAGTTAGTTATTCAGTCTTTGTCAATTGCACTTTTAATCCATCTCTTCTATACTGAACCATCTTATTAATTTTGGATCGTTCATGGAAAAGCAAAGACTGAGTAAAATTTTAGCGCAACGTGGTGTAGCCTCAAGAAGAGCTTGTGAAGAGCTCATTTTCGCACGCCGTGTGCAAGTTAACGGAAAAGTCATTTCAGAGCCTCAATTTCACGTAAATCCTGCTGTGGATAAAATTCTTGTTGATTATCAACCTGTAAAAAAATCTACACCTTTTCTTTATTTGATTTTCCATAAGCCAAAAGGGATGATTTGTTCTCATCAAAGACAATCCAACAATAAACTTATCTATGATGCTTTTGCTCAAGAATCTGCCCGTCTTTTTTCCATTGGACGTCTAGATAAAGACACAAGTGGTCTTTTACTTATGACAAATGATGGTCAATTTGCCCATAAAGTCATTCACCCATCCTCTAATATTTCAAAAGAATATATTGTTAAGACAGGCCATGAAATCACAGAAGAGCACCTCAAAACTATCCAAAATGGATGTTTTGTAGAAGGCAAGTGGACAAAACCTTTAAAAGTAACAAAGGTCAGAAAAGGAACTTTAAAAGTAGTTGTTCAAGAAGGACGCAAAAGAGAAGTAAGGCTTCTTGTAGAAAATGCTGAGTTAAAAATTTTAGAACTTAAGCGAACACGCATAGGTAATCTTCGATTAGGATCCCTTCAAGAGGGCTGTTATAGACCTCTAACAGAAGAAGAACGGGCTCAACTATTTTCCTAGATTTACAAAAAGTTTTTTTTCATTTATCCTGTAATTGTCTCTAGTTTAATAGAAGGATTTTTATTCACCATGCTTACGATCGCTAGACTATTTGGAAAATCCCCCTTCTCTCCTTTGCAAAGCCACATGAAAAAAGTCGGCGGTTGCATAAAAAAACTCACGGAAATTTTTCAAGAAATTGAAAATAAAAACTTCGATAAAATTGAAACGCTTGTTTTAGAACTATCCAGCCTAGAACACGAAGCTGACCTTACAAAAAACGATATCCGCAATCACCTGCCAAAAAGTCTATTTCTTCCTATTGATAGAGGTCAATTTCTAGAGATTTTAGCTATTCAAGACACTATAGCAGATAAAGCTGAAGAAATCGGCAACTTGCTAATGCTTTGTCCTCGCAATTCCCTTAAAGTATTTACACCCATCTTCCAACAATTTTTTCAAAAAAATTTAGAAACATTTTGGGATGCTAGACTCATTATTAAAGAGTTTGATGAACTGCTTGAGTCTTCCTTTGGTGGAGCAGAAGCTGCTAAAGTTAAAACCATGGTTGATCAAACAGCTTATAAAGAACACCAGGCTGATGTTTTAAAAACTGCTGTAAGAAAAGAGTTTTTTAATTTAGCTGATACTCTTACCCCTTCAGCTTTTTACTTATGGGCAAATCTTATTGATGAGGTTGGATCGATTTCTCATATCTCAGAAAAACTCGCTCATCATATTGGGATGATTTTAGAATTAAAATAACGTGATAGGAAAAAATATTTTTTAATGGGCACAGAACTCATCTTGATTATTTTAGTGTTGATGGTCGGCTTTTATATGGCTTGGAACATCGGCGCTAATGACGTATCTAACGCTATGGGAACCTCTGTGGGTTCTGGCGCTTTAACCTTAACTAAAGCTATTTGTATTGCAGCAGTCTTGGAATTTCTAGGCGCGTTTACTCTAGGTGGTAACGTCTCTAAAACGCTTCAAGACGGTCTGATTAATCTATCTTACTTTGAAGCGGCACCTTCTAGCCTGTTAATTGGGATGTTTTCGGCACTTCTTGCAACCTCTATTTGGTTACAAATCGCTTCCTATTTTGGATGGCCAGTATCTACAACCCACGCAATTGTTGGAGCTATTTTAGGTTTTGGCTCAGTTGTGGGTGGTATTGATGCTGTAAAATGGGGAGAAGTTGGTGCTATTGCTCTTAGTTGGGTGATCTCTCCTGCCTTAAGCGCCCTATTTTCCTATATCATCTTTTCTATCTTACAGAAAAAAATTCTTTATGCAATGAACCCTATTTTAGCCACGCGGAGACTTTTACCGATTTTATTTGGCGTTGTATGCTGCACATTTACAATAAGTGTTCTCTTAGGCGGGCTACATAACCTTAAAATCACTTTAAACTTATCTCAGTCTATAGGCATCTCTCTTCTAGTTGGATTACTTGTGTTTGGTATTGCTTTGTTTTTTGTACGTAGGATAAAAATCCCAGCAGAATTTGCCTTTGAACATAAACATAACTTTGTTCAACAAATTTTCAGCCTTAACAAAAGCTTAAAGCATCTACAAAGAGCAAAACTTGTAGCTGAAGGTGATGCTAAAAATGAAATTACCTCTATTTTAAACAATGTACAGGCCTTAACACATACACTTGGTGAAAAGTCCTGCCAATACAAAAAACAATCTGAATACCATTTTGTTGAAAAAATGTTTAGTCTTTTACAGATTCTTAGTGCTTGTTATGTAGCTTTTGCACATGGCGCTAATGACGTAGCAAATGCAATTGGCCCGGTAGCTGCTGCTTTAAACGTCATTAAATACAAATCTGTTTATGCTATGTCTGCCCATGGGATACCTACTTGGCTGCTTGCTCTTGGAGGTGCTGGGATCGTTATCGGACTTGCCACTTGGGGCTGGAGGGTTATTCAAACTATAGGGAAAAAGATTACAGAATTGACCCCTACTCGTGGTTTTAGCGCTGAATTTGGTGCTGCAGTCACTATCTTAGTAGCATCGAAACTAGGACTACCTATTTCGACAACACATTGTATTGTAGGGTCTGTTTTAGGTGTAGGACTTGCTAAGGGGATCTCTGCTCTTAATCTAAGAACACTTCGTGATATAGCCCTTTCTTGGATAATTACCCTTCCTTCAGGAGCTATCTTATGCATTATCCTTTACTATCTCATTAAAGCGATTGTAGGGCTTTAAACTGCTCAAAAACAGGCTTTCTTTATAAAAGACTCAATATACCTGGGTGAGCTGGAGCTAAAGCTTTTGAGACCTTCTGAAGAGCAAGCTTGCCACTTGCCTTAGGTGCCTTTTGTAAGGACTTAACAGCTAATCTCTTAACTTTTTTGGATTTTTTCTGTAACTGTGCTCTTTTTGAATTAGCCCTTAAGACAAGTTCATAAATGTGCTGATCTTTATTAATAGGCTTAATTTCTTTAATTTCAGTCTTATTCCATGCAGCGCAGACTAAGCCTGCTACTAGTAAAGTACTGGCTATAAAGGTCCCAGCATCTGCATCCCATGCCTCACTCATATCATCTTGAACTTGATTGAATCTATCACTAATAGATTGTGTGATACTAGCATAACTACGCTGAACAACCTCTCCTACGCCCTCTGCATAACGACTCATGGTATCTCTAACAGAAAAATCTGTCCATGAAGCTGCTTGAGATTTTAAAGAAGACCAAATCGACCACTGCTGCGGATGCGTTAAAGAATCATCAACTGTTGCATTAGCAATAGTATGAATAGATTGTATTTCTATTTTAGTTGGATTAGTTTGTGAAGAACCTAAATCTTGACGTGAACGATAGTCTGCTACTAATTGATCTTCTTTAGGATCTATCCCATCAAAAATATCAAGTCGATCGCTTGAATCATTTTTAGATACTACTGTAGAACTCTGTAAAGAGCCTAAATCTTGACGTGAACGATAGTCTGCTACTAATTGATCTTCTTTAGGATCTA
>JBAWWQ010000169.1:0-3957 GCA_037146655.1 Chlamydiota bacterium
ATCATATATTTACATGCTCTTATACATATATCAATCGGTTCGATTGTAGCACATGCTCTAATAGAAACAGTTACAGGAATTTCTTCCTGACCTTCGTAACTGTGATGAGTCCGCATACTCGAGTTCCACTCGTTTAGTCTTTCCCCATTGCCAGTACCAAGAACGGCCCTCATTGAGCATATAAATGACTCGCCTGGACGAAGCGGAACAATTAAGCATGGCCATTCTTTATTATACATAGTAACCTTCGTATTTTCAACAAATACCTTGAAACCTGGATGATTTGTATCAACCATCATTATATTTTTAGTATTATTATGTGCATCAATTAATACTTCTATCTTTTTTTCATTTGGATGTATTGGCCTGACTAAATTTAGATAATCTTCATCAGTAATACCCTTCCAATACTTTTCTTGCAAATAATCAAGTTTAGGATCAATATCTAAATTATTATTTTCAATAAAAGTTTTGAATTAATTGACATGAATCAATTTTTCTATTAATTATTTAATCAAATTAATTGATTTAATTAATGTTGGATATTGAATACTTAAGACTTATACTAGGGGATTAAATTGAGAAAACCCACCGAAAAAAACACTTAAGCATCTAATTGTGAGATTTTTAGCAGGATAATCACTGAACTATCATGAGCAGAGAAGGAGATTATCTGACTGACTTGAATCTATTAAAGAAACAGAAGTTGTAAAGTAATAAATTTAAATAGAGTTAAAAAATAAAGAATATCAATTAAAACCTTGATAGCTGTTTAGCCTGAGCACTTTAGGACAGAAGCTTCTTCTAAGAGGGTTTCTTCAGATAAACTATCTGCATCTACCTCTATTTGTCCAAGAAGTTTGGCTCCTTTATGGATATTCACAAGAGATGCTTTTATATTGCCTGTAACTTGGGCTGTAGAGCCAAGAATTAGGGTTTTTACAGTGATATTACCAAGGACTTTACCATGGACTTCTGCGGTGTCTAAGTGGATATCTCCTTTTATAGACCCTTTTTCCCCAATAATTACTTTGCCTTTTGCATAGAGGGAACCTTCAAAACAGCCATTAATACGTAATTGTTTATCGAAATGAAGCTCTCCTTTCACACTAACCCCTTCACTTAAGATAGTCTCTTGAGGTTTTAAGCATTTAGAGGCGATATTAGCAGGTTTGTCATGAAAAAAGGGGGGAGTTTTGTCTGTTTTAAAAGGCTTAAATACATGTAGAGGATTAGAATCTTTGGGCAGATCTTCTTGGCAGATTTCTTTTTCTAATAAATTCATGAGCTTTGTTAAAAAAGGCTTTTTCATCAGGGTCACCGCTATTATTTTTTAAGCTTCTATATTACGTTTTGTCATCTGAATTTGACGCCTAAGCGTTTCATCAATTTCTACTTGTTTTGAGACTTTCTTCCAAGCATGAATTACTGTTGAATGCGTTTTGCCTCCAAAAGAAGATGCTACTTTCATTAAAGAGTCGTTCATCATTTCTTTAGCAAGATACATCGCAATTTGCCGTGGGAAAGCAATTTTTTTCTCTCTAGAGGTTCCTCTGAGCTCACTGACTTTGACATTAAACATCGAAGAGACACTATTTAAAATACCATCAATTGTTACAGCTTGATGCGGAGTTTCTTCAAAGAGTTCACCTAAAGTACGCTCAGCTATATCTTCCGTAACTTCTTGTTGCATCATCCTGCAATAAGCAGATAGACGATTGATAGCCCCTTCAAGCTGTCTCACATTATGATAAATATGCTCAGCTATAAAAAAAGCAACGCGCTGAGGGATTTTTAATCCTTTTTGCTCTGCTTTATGCTGCAAAATAGCAACACGTGTTTCTAAATCAGGTGTACTAATATTTGCTACTAAGCCCCACTCCATTCTAGCAATCAAACGCTCAGATAATTTTAGTTGAGAAGGAGGTTTATCGCTTGTAATGACAATCTGTTTATTTTGATGAATTAAACTTTCAAATGTATTGCAAAATTCTTCTTCAAAATTAAATCGGTTTTGTAAAAATTGAATATCGTCTACAAGCAATACATCAAGACTTCGATAAAAACGTTTCATCTTATCTAAAGTCTTATTACGTAGATGCTCCACTAGATCGTTAATAAATCCTTCTGTTGTAATACATGCAATTTGCAAGCGTTTATTATGAGAAAGAATATGATGACCAATGCCATGCAGTAGGTGTGTTTTACCAAGACCTACACCACCATGAATAAATAAAGGATTGTAAGATTTGCCAGGATGCATCGCAACACCTTGGGCCGCAGACTTAACAAATTGATTCGATGGACCTTCTATAAAGTTCTGAAATGTATAAAGTCTATTAAGCTTCGGTAGTGGTTTAGCTGAGTTAGCTCCTGAAGGAGCAGCTGTAGGAGGGGGACTTTGAATAACCTCTACAGGAGCTTGTGCTATTAAAAAAGCAATTGCAGGTTCCCCTGGAGACTTTTCAGGAAGAAAATCACAAAAATCTTGCTTGTAGTTGTCGAGAAGATATTCTCTAACAAAAATATTGGGGACTTCTATCGTGATAAGTTCTTCTGTAAAAGAAACTAAAGTAATAGGTTTAAACCAGTTTTCATACTCAGCAGAAGAGCAGCGTTGTTTAATAAACTCTAAAAATTCGAGCCATGAGTTTTTGGATGCGCATTCAAGCATTTTTTAGAAGTCCTTATACGAGTTATGAACAAGTTTCCCACATTTTTTTTGGTGGTACGACTGTGTTTGCAAATCTAGCATTGTAGCTATAAGCTAGCAACAAAATAGTAGGGGCAATTCGAAGAGATTTCACTAACTCTCTAAGAATCAAAAGATGGAATCACGAAAAAAAATCTAGAGAAAAATTGTGGAAAAAACAAAAGTTATGAACAAAATTTTTATCGATAAGCAAGGCCTAGAGCTTTAGCTTGATCGGCGATTTCTTGAGAGGGATAGTTTTCTAAAAATTGTATCTGATCAAAAGCTTGTTTTTTATAACCTAGTAGAAAAAGAGCTTTTGCTCGATTTAAAAGAGTAGGTGCGTGTTCTTTATCAAGTCGGATCGCTCTTTCTAAAAAATCTAAAGCTGAAGTGTTATTCCCTGTTTGTAAATAAAGAGCTCCTAAGGTTTGAAGGTCATAGATACTTTCAGGGTTTAAAACAACAAGGGCTTCAAAAAATTTAAGAGCAATTGGATATTGACCTTGTTTAATATAGGCAAATCCAACAAATCGCAAATCTTCGATTTGCATATGATTCCACCCTAAAACTTCTAACCAGTTAACTTGGCTCATACTTACGCTTTTTGAAATTGGTTACGACGCCCTTCAATATACATCATAATGTCATTGAGTTCTTTAATATTTCCAAAAAAATTGAATAAAATTTTCCCTTGCTTTTCCTCTTCTTGGAATTGGATCATCTTATCTAGTTCTATTTGAGAAGGAGCAATATTTTTATTTTGGGACTTAGATTGCATAAGAGTTTTATGGTCTTTTGCAACTTTTTCTCGAATAGATTGAGCATACGAATAATATTTTTCTCCTGAGGATCCAGGAAGTAGTTCAAAGGTGAAACATCTAGCTTTTTGCTCTGAAAATCCAGGGGGATAAGAAAAAGTAGCCCATCCTTTATTGCGTTTGCGGGTCTCAAATAGAGTATCAAATTCTGAAATAGGATAGGGACTGTGGACATCGACTTCTGCTTGACCCGAAATTAACCCAGATATCTTATGGGACTGCCTTTCTGCTGATAAAGATTTTTGATCCTGAGCATATCTGACCGAAGCGTCGTAACCTAAATCGGAAATAGTTGTAAATTTCGAACTCGAAGGTATTGTCATTAGTTTTCGCCTTTGTTTTTATCCCATTACATAATGATTTTTTTTCAGATTGTCAATATGAGTACAATTCCCACAAATTACCATAAATTTATGTTTTCATAAAATCTTCATAGTCTTATTG
>JBAWWQ010000170.1:0-3933 GCA_037146655.1 Chlamydiota bacterium
AGCGTAGGTTGCATTTTATAAGCGTCTTATTATTAGATATATATGGATGCGGAGGTTTTTATAATAGAATGCCTTAGTGGCTGAGCGCTAAGGCATAAAAGAACTTATCTAAACCTTATCTTCCTCGAGAAGAAGAAGACGATGATCTAGAATATCCAGCTTTTTTACCGTAAAACTCTCGTTTTTTAAACGGCTTTCTATCTTGAGGAGAGCGTGGTCCTGGCTTTTTCTGCCATGAATTAACATCCATCCCTATCACATCTGGACCTGTTACCATGTCTTCTTTCACAGTAAGCATTAAAAGACGAAGTGCTATTTCTTCTAATTGCAAAGTGCGCTGAAGCTGCTGCAACACGTCTTTAGCATGAGACTGAATAGAGATCCCTTCAAGCTGCTGAAGAAACACTTTTTGCTTAAGCGCTTTTGCTTTAGCTAAGTTTGGTATTGGCAAATACTGAGCTGTAACATTCAAAGTCTTGCAAAGTCTTTCAAAAGCATAAAACTGCTTAGGCATTACAAAAGTAATAGATTTACCTTCTTTCCCAGCTCGTCCTGTACGACCAATTCTATGTACATAACTTTCTGATCCATATGGCAGTTCATAGTTAATAACATGTGTTACATCTTCCATATTCAACCCTCTTGCTGCAACTTCTGTTGCAATCAGAACGCCATGCTGATTTCTACGGAAAGATCCAAGAATTTTTTGCCTTTGAGATTGTTCCATATCTCCATGCAAAGCAAAGGCTTGATGCTCGCGCTGAACAAGTACACCAGATAAATGGTCCACTTCTTTTTTTGTATTACAAAATACAATCGTTTTAGCTCTAGGCTCTGTATCTAAAAGACGAACCAAAGCATCTTCTCTTTCAGCTTCTTGTAATAAGCAATAAAATTGCTCAATATTCACATTGGTACGCTCTTTACTTCCAACATGCACAAACTCTGGATTCTTTAAAAATTTCTTCGCTAAAGCTTTGATAGGCTCTGGCATCGTAGCAGAAAAAAGAAGTGTCTGACGCTCATCTGGTAAATGAGATAAAATTGCTTTAATATCATCTAAAAACCCTTTATCTAACATCTCATCCGCTTCATCAATAATCACTAAAGCTGGTTTAAACTGAGAAAGTTTATTGGATTCTAAAAGATCTAAAAGTCTTCCAGGTGTCGCCACAATAATTTGAGCTCCAGAACGGACTTGCTCAATCTGACGGCTATACGCCCTTCCTCCATGAATCGTCACGATATTTAACCCTGTTTCAGACCCATAGCGGTATAACTCATCACATATTTGAGCTGCTAGCTCTCTAACTGGTGTTAAAACAAGCACTTGAGCATGGCGATTCTCATACACATAATGGACAGCTGGAAGTCCAAATGCTGCTGTTTTTCCAGTACCTGTATGCGCCTGCCCTACAACATCTCGCTTCTCTAAAACAAGAGGCACCACCTGTTGTTGAATAGGTGTTGGCTTAGTAAAACCAATTTTTTTAAGAGCATTTAAAATAGGTGTTGCCAATGCAAAATCTGCAAAGGTCATTTCTCGATCTTCTTGTTTCATTATGTAACCTTAAAACGTTGTGTTTGAAATACTTAAAAACTATAGCTGCGGATTGATTATAGGTTTTTTGGCCTACCACAGCAAAATTGAACCCAACAACCTAATTTTCTACACAAGGTCAAAGGTCAAGCTCTGGAAAGTATATGCTAAAAAAATAGAAAAAAGCAAAACAAAAGAAAACAAACACCTGTTTAAAAGCTATAAAAGGTTTTTTAACCTATGCTTAGCAAATAAAACTTTGTCATAATTAAAATATTTACGAGCAAAAATAAAGGCTGTTAACAGCAAAAGCCTTTAACACAAATACATTTTAAAGATTTTAATAGGTAGAAAAATGAGAATCTCACAAAAAGACATAAGTTTTTGTGAAAAGCAAAATATAAAAGGCCCTTGAAACCAAAGGCCTTTTATCAATCGCTAGATTAAACAAAAATCTATTATTGAGACTTCCAGTTACCAACAACACTTGTCATTGCAGAAGCCCATCCAGAAATAAAGTTCTGAGCAACGTTTTGCTCTTGCTGGACTCCGTTTACCTGCTCTTGGAATGTAGCATTGCCAGTACTTCCAGAAGAACTTAAACTGGTTTCAGAACTGCTTGCATGACTATAAAGCTCTGACAACATATCTCCATTACCTGTACTTCCATCAGTACTATTAGAAAAATCTCCAAACCATGGAGGCTGATTTGGATCATTAGAAGCACCAGGCGATGTAATATTCATCGTAGGATTTTTCGTCCAAATATAATTAAAGGCCGCATAAGAAAAAGCTGCATACAATCCAGGCGTATACCAATCCATCTTCGTATTTGGATTATATCCTCCAACTTGGTTATTCAACTCTGAACCAGGATTCATATTATTCAAACCTATCATCTGTAAAAGACTTGTAGCAGTAACGTTTTGAACATATTGACCGCTTGTCACATCCTGACCATTTTCCCAAACGTCCCCAGTCCTACTAACAGTAATAGGAGTATCCATATCATTCAAAATTTGTAACATAGATGTAACGTTTGGATCACATCCTGAACTACTTGGATCAAAATCAATAAGACTATTAATACCGTGTGCACTATGTCCACTTGACCAAGCAGCTTCTACCTGCGATAATGGATCCGTATTTACTGTTAATTGTGCTTGATAATACATATATTGCTGCAGTAAAGAAACGTGCGGATCATTACCACCCTCTGAAATAACTGGATGAATAGAAACACCATAAGTTTGAGCAAATTGCTGGGCTAAATCTCCATAATAATTATTCATAGAAAACTGTCGACCACTACCGTCTGGAAGAGCAATATTCATCACCTGACTAAGTGTAGGTCCAGTCCCTGAATCAGAGCAATTAAATAACTGATTAAATGCACTCAAGAAGTTTCTCATAGAAGCTTGATAAGATGCGTTTACATCCCCACTGCCACTATCAGATCCAATAGCACCATCATTAAGATTTTCATTCATATGATAAAAACTATTACTTAATCCACTATTAGCGTTAGGAGCATAGAAACCATTAGCGTTCCAACCACCCCCGCTACCTGCGTTAGCCTGCAGGGTTGAGAAGAACTCAGAAATCGTAGATAAACACCCTTGAATCTGTGTTTCCACATTCTCAAGCTGTCCCTGCATCGCTACAAGATTTGCCTGGTGCTCCATAGCCACATTGGTATACTTCATCACAAGAAGAATGTAATTAGTACCAAAAAGATATGAATCATCTACAGGTCTCATAGGCTGTGAACCTACCTCATTTGATCCTGAAGCTCCTTGTACTTGCTCTACTGGCATCTTATTACCTTTGTTTTTATTAATTAACTTTTTATTTAATGAAAAAACTCGCTTAACCTACATGCGTTTGCACATTATGCAGAGCCGTACGAAGAGATAGTAAATCACAAGTAACACTACCCTCTTCAAAATCCAAACAACTCCACCCTTGCAAACTAGAAATCTTTAAAACCCCAAGATGTTGATTCATATCCTCCTCAAACACCTCTACAACGTCTACTAGATTTAACATGTCTTTTTCATTCCTTTTAAAGCTTTAATGTAGATTCGCTCACTTAAGCGACTTCGCTACACCTACCCATAGATTATTTTAACAAATCCCAATTAAATTTTATATAGTTTTTTAAAAAAAAATTTAACAAATCTTAACGTTCAAGGGTTTAAGGTTAAATAAAAATTTTACAGGTGAAAAACAGTCTTAACCATCTGATTATAAGCGGTTTAATAAGTATTTGTAATTAAATGTTTGGAGATGAGAAACTTACAAACAGAGATCTTGCTTAAATGCTTAACAACAAGCGATTAATATAATTATGTTTAATTAATGAAAAGGCCTCTTATAGACTTATAAGAGGC
>JBAWWQ010000171.1:0-3898 GCA_037146655.1 Chlamydiota bacterium
TTAGTTGGCCAATGGATTCTGGCAGTGTTGTAAGTTGGTTGCCGTCCAAAGAAAGGCCCTGCAGAGCTGTTAGTTGGCCAATGGATTCTGGCAGTGTTGTAAGTTGGTTGCCGTCCAAAGAAAGACCGTGCAGAGCTGTTAGCTGGCCAATGGATTCTGGCAGTGTTGTAAGTTGGTTGCCTTCCAAAGAAAGGATCCGCAGAGCTGTTAGCTGGCCAATGGATTCTGGCAGTGTTGTAAGTTGATTGCCTTCTAAACCAAGGATCTGCAGAGCTGTTAGCTGGCCAATGGATTCTGGCAGTGTTGTAAGTTGATTGTTTTTTAAAGTAAGGACCCGCAGAGCTGTTAGCTGACTAATGGAGTCTGGTAGCGCTGTGAGTTGATTATCATATAAAAAAAGCTCTGCTATATGGCTTAATTCTGGATAGCCAAAGACATCTGGAAGAGATGTTAAGTTACTAAATGATAAATTTAGTCTTGAGCTTTGATTTCTTGTACATTCTAAAATCAGAGCAACTTTTTCGATTTTATTATCATCATTTCCCGCCCATTGATTCAATACATCTTGTAAAGGTGGCCTAGCTGAACCAGGTATTAAAATAGTTTGAACTATAGCTTGAATCATAGAAGCCGCTACAGGGTTTGGTATCGGAGAAGTTGTAAGTGGAGGGGTATTAGTAGTGGTAGACTGTCCCAGAGCATTTTCAATAATATGTCCAGTTGTAGTAGATTGCTGTGCAGGCGACTGCTGATTGCCTGTTAATAAAATCCCTTGATTAGGCGTTGCATTTGGTATGTTTCCTGGAAATGACATAAAGAACCCTCTAGTAATTAAGTTTTACTATTAATTATACACGCTTAATAACTTTAATTAAATTGTAAATATATTATTATATTTTAGTTGAAGTTTCACTTTTGTGGTAATCATAAGTTGTTGATAATCAAAGGGGAGGTGTTGTGATAGGAGGATGTATCACTATGATTAATAAAGAGTTAGATTGGTTATTTGTCGCCGATTCAAATCTGAAGTGCACAAAATGAATTAAAAAAAGAGCAAGCAGGTGATCAAGAAACAGATAAAAAAAGGCTTGGCTGTCGCTAAAAGTTCTGTATTTAATGCTCAAAAATATTCATAAGTATCTATTTAAAAAGAGTGTATAATTTGACCTTTTAAGTCTTTTACTCTCTTTTGTCAGTCCAAATTATTTCTTGTTCGTACAATTGATTTAATTCTACAAAATAAAGATTTTGTATTCGCCAATACTGTAGTAGGTATCTTTGCTATAGCACAAAAAACCGAATGGCTAATTTTTGTCGTATTCATTATTTTATAAAAATTAATTATAATTTTAGATTTTTTAATATTAAAATTTAAATTTTATGATTTTTTAAAGATTCTTGTAACGGGCTTGTGACAAGGATTTTTTTCATCCTCTAAGAGGTCTTTTGAGTTTAGATTTATCCCTATGGAGGCAAGCTCTCTTGCTCCGACTCTTGATCGTTTAGCTTTTATTTCAGGTTCTTGTAGTAGCTTTTTAGTGAGGTTTTTTAATGCTGTTTGATACGTGGCTATAGCGTTACCTGGGTCCTCTTCTGAGTCTATGTAAGCCTTTTGGATCGCTTCAAACTTTTTAGGATGTTTTGTTTTAAGGTTTTTTTTCCATGTATCTTGCTCTATTAAGAAAGCAATAAACGATTCTTGATTAGCCAGTTCCTTTAAAATATGGGCTTTAGCGATTTCTAAGTCTAGAGCTGTCAAAGTACTACATGCAAAGTATAGCATCTCTTCGATAGTGATAGGCAACTTCAAAGGTTCCTTAAGTTTAATAAAGTAACCTAAGTGAACTTCAATTTCATCAAAGGTTCTATTTGCTGCGCGTAGTTCTAGGGATTTATTTATCGCATGTTCTTTTAAAAGATTGTAAGTCCATACACCTCTTTTTAAAAAGTCTGCAACATGGAGGTGTTTATCTAGATTTAAACTTATTAATTGTCTTGCTATGTCTAAATCTAGAATAGATAAAGCAACTCTATCTCCACAGGTGGTTGCTGCATCAGTAAGGACATGCCAGAAGATTGTGCGAAACGCTTCGTTGGCAGAAGCTAACTCTAAGATGTGTACGATAGATTTATAAAAATGCACATCTTTAGCTTTCCCAGAAGCTGTATCTTTTAATCTGCATAACCAATCTCTTAATTTACGACGATCACTATCTGTTGCGTTTGTATAAAGTTGCTGCAAAGCTTCAGATGTTGAAACATTTGCTAGTTTACAGATTTCTTCTGTAATACATGTAATATTTAGAGAAAAAGGAAGGTCGTGAACTTTTAAATTTAAAGCTCTTAAAAAGTTAGGGAGGGAGGACAGGGGATTGTTGATTAAATTAAGTGTTTTTAGAGCTGTTAGACCACTCATAGAGTTTGGTAGTACTGTGAGGTGATTATTGACTAAAATAAGCTTTTCTAGCGTCTTTAATCCGTTCATAGATCTCGGCAACTCTCTGAGATGATTATTAGCCACATTAAGCATATACAGAGCTTTTAATCCAGCAATTGAGTCAGGCAGCACTGTAAGGCGATTATTTGTTAAATTAAGGATCTCTAGAGATTTTAATCCATCTATAGAGCTCGGTAATTCTACGAGGTGATTATCGACTAAAATAAGCTTCTTTACCTCTGTTAGCTGAGCAATTGAAATAGGTAGCTCTGAGAGTTCATTGTTGCTTAGATAAAGCTCTTCTAAAGCTTTTAATCCACCTATGGAACTTGGTAGCTCTGTTAGTTGATTATTAATTAAATAAAGCACTCGTAGATGGCTTAATTCTGGATAGTCAAAGATCTCTGGAAGAGATTTTAAGCTAGAGCATGATAGGTTTAGTATTAAGCTGCGATTTCTTATACAGTTTGAAATGGTAGTAGTAGTTTTAATTTTATTGATGTCGCTTCCAGTCCATTGATTCAAAATAGTTTGTAAAGAAGGTCTAACTGGAGTCGGTGCTAAAATACTTTGAGCTATAGCTTGAGTGGTGACATCCTCTCTAAGATGCAGCATCGAAGAAACTGTAAGTATAGGAGCATTAGTAGCTCCAGATTGCTGTAAAGTATTTTGAGCAACTACGAAAGGTTGAGCTCTTGGCTGCTGTTGATTAATTCCTAATAAAGCTGTTGGATTAGATACTGAATTTTGTATATTTCCTGGAAATGACATAAATCTCTTGCTGCAATTAAAATCGGCCTTTAATTATACAGAATTTCAGGATTTAATTCAAAAAAGTATGGTCTTCTTCTTTTAAAATCAAAACAACTATATTTAATTAAATTGAAAAATAGGATTTATTGGCTGCAATTTTATAAGACTCTATGTAAGAACGATAAAAATTAGTTGACGATTCTTAAGTTAGGGATTTTGTGTAGAACTTCGTGTGACAGGCTTGTGGTAACGATCTTGCTCGTCTTCTGAGGTGTCTTTGTAGCTTGGGTTGATCCCTATGGATGTAAGCTCTCTTGCTCCGACTCTTGATCGCTTAGCACTTGTCACAGGTTTTGATTCAGGTTCTTGTAGAAGTGCTTTAGTAAGCTCTTTTAATGCAGTTTGATAAATGGCCATAGCACTATCTGGATCTTCTTCTGAGTTTGCATAAGCCTCTTGGATAGATTCAAACTCTTGAGGATGTTTTATCTTAAGAGTTTCTTTCCACTTATCTTGTTCTATTAAGAAAGTAACAAAATCTTCTTCATTAGCAAGTTTCTCTATAATATCCGCTCTGGCAGTTTCTAGATCTACCGCTGTTAAATTGCTACACCTAAAGTAGAGCATCTCTTGGAGGGTAATAGGTAGATTTAAAGCTTCTCTAAGTTTAATAGGATAACCTAAGTAAATTTCAATTTCTTCAATAGC
>JBAWWQ010000172.1:0-3861 GCA_037146655.1 Chlamydiota bacterium
AAAAAAATAGAAAAACCACTGTCCATTTACCAGACTCCTATCAAGCTTTAGAAACAAAACTACAAACGTTTTTTGTCCATTGGCATCAAATAGTGAATTTATCCGAAAACACCTTGAACGCTATTACTCAAATATTATTAGCAGAAGGGGCTGATGCCGCTAAAGAGTATACCCAAAAATTAGAAACCTCTGAAGTGCCCAAAGAGCATATTATGGCTATCTTAGAACTTCTATCATAAAAACCAAAGAGAAGTAATGTCTAGTATTTTACATGTACATGGAGATAAGCGCCCCTCCACCTCAATAACACCTCTTAACCAAGCTACCGATAGATGCATGCTTATGGAGCTGCCAACAGAAGTGCTTTTAAAAATATATGGCTATCTAAAACCAGAGGATGTAACCAAAATTAAAAATTTGAGCATCACATCTAGATCCCTCGTTCAGCTGTCTACTTTTAATCAATTTAAAACCTCCTTTACATCTCTTCTTCAAAACATCTCTATTTATCTCACCGATGAAGATAAGATTTTACTAGAAAATACTTTTGAAAATTTCAAAAAGAAAGCTACATTATCTATTGGATATCCAATTGGTGTCACTCTCCCATTTGATACAAGCAAAGAAAGAGAGGCTCTTAGATTAACTCTCATCGAATGTTTAGCAAAGTCAGATAAAGCTTTTAATAGCAACTCCCCTGATTGCTTATACACCATTCAAAACCCAACAACGGCTAACCGATCTGTAGTCTGGAAAAGCACCATTTCCTTACCACAAGAATTTAGCCATATACTGCGCTGCTCTAACGCCCTCTATATGCTGTGCAAGTTTTATGAAAATCCAGGGGTGAGTATTCAGAACAAGATATTATTAATACAAAGAATAAGAATTCCTTGTCCTCTAACTCCCCATTCTAAAATTTTTGCTATAGACTATCAAACACTTATTGTTAAAAAGATAAAAGCTGCAATAGATAAGCAAGATTACCTCTTAGCAGCCTATAATTCCCTAATTTTACCAAAAGCTCATCGCAGCACCTTCTTTGATCCCGCTATTAAAGGCTATGTGATCTCAGAACACTATGACTACACTATCACTGAGGCCTTAATCCAAGCAGACGATCCTGAGCAAAGTCCTAAAGCAATTCAAGCCTGGGTCTCTGAAATACAAAGACATTAGTTTTTTGCAAATTAAATTGTATGCTAAAAACCACGTACTATAGACGATCCAACAAGACCTTGATGTCCTGCCACAAAGATCTTAGCCTCTTTTTCCATGTCAGCATAACTTTGACATAGGCACATACTCATAATAAAAACTAACAAGCTATAGGTGTATCGCAACGTTTTATCTCCCTAATAACTCCACTTATCGAGCTTCACTTTTCCTTTAAAAATCCTATAAATCCAAAAGCCATAGGCTATCACAAGAGGCAGTCCTATCCCTGCAATTGTTAGTAGAACTTTTAAGGTAAGATCTGATGAAGCACTATTATACAGGGTAATGCTATAAAGATCTGTTTCTACACTTGATCGGATAATCACAGGATACATCCCAACTCCAAATAAAAGAAATAAAAGGGCGATGCTAAAGCAAGAAGAAGTAAATGCCCATCCATCATTTCCTTTGCTTAGCATCCTAGGGATATTAGCAATGGATAACATTGCTATAACACCTAGGAAATAAAGATAAGGTATTTGCTTCATGATATCTAACATATGCGGCATCGCAATAAGAGTCGTAAATGTTGCTGTAATATATGTAATCACAAAAAAGATCATCGTCCTATTAGACCATTTTCTTGTTGTCTTATGAAACTCCCCTTCTATCTTCATATTTAAATAAATAGAGCCATGCATCATACAAAGAGCTACTGCCATAAGACCCATTAAAAGTGTATAAGGGGTAAAAAAGCTCCAAAAACTTCCAAAAAAATCCCCTTCTTGATCTAAAGGGATCCCTTTAATGAGGTTACCTAAAAGAACACCTAAAACAAGTGTGATAGTAAAACTACCTAAAGAAAATATAACATCCCAAAGAGATCTCCATCTAGAACTAGGAAGCTTAGAGCGAAATTCAATAGCAACAGCCCGAAAGATAATGCCTGCTAAAAAAATCATAAGGGGTGTGTAAAATGCAGAACAAAGTGTTGCATAGGCAGGAGGGAAGCCCGCTAGTAAAGCCCCACCGACAATAATGAGCCATACTTCATTTCCATCCCATACAGGGCCGATAGCGTTGAGCATCAGCCTTCTTTCTTGATCTTTACGTGTAAAAAGATGAAGCATCCCTACACCGAGGTCAAACCCATCTAAGACCACGTAAGCAATGGCAGCAAGACATAAAACACCATACCATATCTCTGCTAAACTAAGTGTCATCATACTTTTGTTCCTTATATTTGTGGTCTATATTCTGTAGGACTTATCTCTTGGCCATATGCATGCTCTGGGCCGTATTGAATTTTTCGATTGAGTAAAAAAATGAAAAGGCAAAACAGCAAAGAATAAATCACAACAAACATGATAAGTGAGCCAAGCACCTGCGCAGCATTAACAGATCGAGAAACTCCTTCTGCTGTACGCAAAAGATGGTACACAATCCAAGGCTGCCTACCAAATTCTGCCGTATACCACCCTACCTGATTAGCTATATAGGGGAATAGAACAGAACTCATTAAAAGGATAAGTGTCCATTTAGCTTTTTCAATTTTTTTCTTCCAAAAGAAATAGACTCCTAACATCACGCTAAGTGCCATAAGTCCCCAACAATAAATCATGATATGATACGTAGCAAAAACTAAGGGAACATTAGGCCAATTTTTTTTAGGAAATTGATCAAGTCCAGTAACAGGTGTTTTAAAATCTCTATACACTAGAAAGCTTAAAAGCGACTTGATTTTCCACCCCTTTACCTCTTGTTTTTCCATATCAGGATATCCAACAATTGTCATAGGGGTATGAGGCTGCGTTTTAAAAACACCTTCCATCGCAGCTAGTTTTTCAGGTTGATATTTAGCCACTACTTCAGCACTACTATCTGCAGAAATAAGCTGTAAAATCACCATAACAGCCCCTACAATAAGTCCAATTTTCATCGTCTCTTTTGAAAATTCTAAATGTTTTTTTCTTAACATGTAGTAAGCTGAAACGCTTAAAACAATAAAAACACCTGTAAGCCAGCAACCAATAAGTACGTGTGTAATCCTTACAAGCGAAGATGGATTAAACATCATCGCCCAAAAATCTGTAACAACAGCTCTTGCTTGATGCCCCTCTCCAACGATTTTAAACCCTGCAGGTGTATGCATCCATGAGTTGGCTATACATATCCAAATGGCACTAAAATGAGCACCTAAGGCGACTAAAATCGTAGATAAATAGTGAACACCCTCTTTAACTTTATCCCATCCAAAAAGCATAAGTCCTAAAAAACCCGCTTCCAAGAAGAAGGCAAAGATCCCTTCTGCTGCTAAAGCACCACCAAATACATCTCCCACAAATTTAGAATACCTTGCCCAGTTATTGCCAAAAGCAAATACCTGTACAATACCCGATGCCACTCCCATGGCAAATGACAATGCGAAAATACTCATCCAGAATTTTGTCATGACCTTATATTTTTCTTTTTTTGTCACGATATACATCCCTTCCATAATCACAAGCATGAGTGAAAGTCCAATACTCAGAGGAGGAAATAAATAATGAAAACCTATAGTAAATGCAAATTGTATCCTAGCAAGGAGCACTACATCCATGAAGTAACCTCTATCCTTTTTATTAAAAAATCACAGTCTAATCCCACAAAACCACTTTGTCAAATAATAGCTATATCGCAGCGTTTTATTTTTTATTTTTTTTT
>JBAWWQ010000173.1:0-3836 GCA_037146655.1 Chlamydiota bacterium
GCTCTACTTTCCTTGTTTTGCGATCTATATAAAATACATGTTGCATACAACCTATAAAAAAATAATTTAATAAAACGTTGGTTTTCCCAAGAATTCCTTAAGAATTTAAAGTTACCATTTTAATCGAAAACCCTTTAAAATAAGAAAGAAAAAAGCTCTTATTTTGTTATAATATATTTTCATCTGCTTAGAATTGAGGAATTTAAATTCATGTTCGGTTTATTTAAAAAAATCTTTGGGACAGCTCAAGGTCGATTATTAAAAAAATATTGGAAAGTTGTCCACGAAGTCAATGCGTGGGAACAGCGCTTTTTAGATTTATCCGATCAAGATCTCCTTGAAAAAACTATGTCTTTTAAAAAAAGATTTCAAGAAGGTGAATCATTAGATAGCCTCCTTCCTGAAGCTTATGCTCTTGTTAAAATTGCTTGTCGCAAGCTTTATGGAACAGAAGTGCATGTATCTGGTTACTGCCAAAAGTGGGATATGATTCCCTATGATGTACAAATCCTTGGAGCAATTGCTATGCACCACGGCTCTATTGCAGAAATGCAAACTGGGGAAGGTAAGACATTAACTGCTGCAATGCCTCTCTATTTAAACGCACTTTCTCAAAAACCTGTACACCTTGTTACAGTTAACGACTATTTAGCAAAAAGAGATTGTGAGTGGATTGGAGCAATTTTTAAAAAATTAGGGCTTACCGTAGCCGCTTTAATAGGGCAAACTCCCTCTCATGAACGTAAACAAACCTACGCTGCTGATATTGTATATGGTACCTCTTCAGAATTTGGCTTTGATTATCTAAGAGATAACTCTATGGCACATCATCAAAGCGAGCAATGCCAAAGAGGTTATTTTTTTGCTATTATTGACGAAGTGGATTCTATTTTAATCGACGAAGCTAGAACTCCTTTAATTATTTCAGGACCTTCTTCTGTCTCCAAACAAATGTATGACGAATTAAAAGATCAGGTCTCTCATGTTGTTCGTTTACAAAGAGATCTTTGTAATAAGTTTGCGACAGAAGCACGTAAGACCTTGGACCAATTAGGTTTTCTTGCAGAAGATGCAGATGCACCTATGCAAAGAAAAAAATTATCTAAAGAAGAATCTGCAGAACTCACAGAAGCTTATAAAAAATTATGGCTTGTAGGCAAGGGTACTCCTCAAAATAAAATCCTCAAACGCCTTAAAGAATATCCAGATATCCGAGCTGACATTGATGCATGGGAAACGTATTTCCATGGAGAACCCAATAAAGACGAACGTTTAGAAACCTTAGCTAAGCTTTACATCATTGTTGATGAACGTAACCATGAATATGAGATTACAGACTTAGGAATCAGTAGCTGGATTGGATATTCTCATGATGCTGCATTAAATGACTTTACGATGTTAGATTTAGGACATGAATACGCACTTATTGATGAAAATCCAAGTCTTACAGAACAAGAGAAACTTCAAAGAAAAGTCTCTATTCGAGAAGAAGATGCAAAACGTAAAGAAAGAGCCCATAATTTAAGGCAGCTTTTTAGAGCTCATCTACTTATGGAAAAAGACATCGACTATATCGTTCAAGATAGGCAGATCATTATTATTGATGAAAACACAGGAAGACCTCAACCTGGCAGAAGGTTCTCCGATGGACTTCATCAATCTATCGAAGCTAAAGAAGGAGTTCCTATTCAACAAGAAACTCAAACTTATGCGACAATTACTTTGCAAAATTATTTCAGAATGTATGAAAAAATAGCTGGAATGACCGGAACTGCAATGACCGAAGCTAATGAATTTAAACAAATTTACAAAATAGAAGTCTTAGCTATTCCTACACACAATAAATGCGTACGTGAAGATTTCCATGATGAAATCTACATGACAGAAAGAGAAAAATATCAGGCTATTTTAAAAGAAATTCATACAATTCACGCCTTAGGAAGGCCTATTTTGATAGGTACTGATTCTGTAGACACCTCTGAAAAACTAGCTAGAATTCTTAAACAAAACAAACTTACGCATACTGTATTAAATGCAAAAAACCATGCACAAGAAGCAGAAATTATTGCTCACGCTGGAAAAAAATCGGCTATCACTGTAGCCACCAACATGGCTGGACGAGGAACCGATATTAAATTAGATAAAGAAGTAGCCGCAGTAGGCGGTCTTCACGTGATAGGCACTACAAGACATACCTCCAGACGTATAGATAGACAGTTAAGAGGCCGCTGCGCTAGACAAGGTGATCCTGGATCTTCTAAATTTTATGTCTCTTTTGAAGACTCTTTAATGCGACTGTTTGCTTCGCCAAAACTCACTATGTTCTTACAAAAATTTAGGCCACCTGAAGGCGAGCCTATCTCTGCCCCCATTCTAAATCATTCTATTGAAACGGCCCAGAAAAGAATAGAGCAGCGCAATTATGCTGCACGTAAGCACACACTTGAATATGATGATGTCATGAATAAGCAACGCCAGGAAATCTATGCGTTCCGCAATGAAATCCTGCTTTCTTCCGACATCAAGCCTATCTGCAATAATCTTTTAGAAAGCTTATGCGATAAAATGATAGAGACCTTCCTAGTAAGCCGCTCAGATCTTTGGGATATCCAAGGGTGTGCTGACTGGGTGATTAGTCATTTCCCTGTCTCTATCACAAGTAAAGATCTCGATGATGATTATCTTTCACTAGATGATATTAAAACTAAAATAACAACACACATTCTAGATGCATTTACAAAAAAACTGCGTCACGAAGCTATGGTAATTGCTTCTGTTCAACAAGCTGCAGGAAAAGATGTTAACCCTATAGCAATTTTACAAGAAGTGCTTAAAAATCTATTGATAACTCATATTGACAAGTTCTGGCAAGAGCACCTTTTAGCAATCGATCACTTAAGAACAGATGTTAACTTAAGAGTGGTTGGGCAAAAAGATCCCCTCTTGGAATTTAAACATGAAGCATTTGCGTTATTTGATACATTTACAACTCACTTAAAAACTGAAGTTGCCCATGCTTTGTTTAAGTTTGCGATGATCCCACCTCAAGCTAAACAAATGAAAGACTCTATTGAACGTCTGCGTCCACCTCTAGGACCAAAACTCTTAGAGCCTACGACCACCTCATTAAATCAAAAAGAAGACCTATAAAAGGTCTTCTTTTTATTCTTGGTCAGCCCGAGCCTGTAGAAGCTTCCATCCAAAAATTAAAAATGGGCACGATAGAATACAATAAACAAACCAATAGTAACTATTCCATTCCAGAACAAGTCTACCTCTATCTGAAAAAAAGAAAAGCAATAGCCCAAGAGTTAGAAGTTGCATTCCCATAGAGAGAAAAAGTAAAGGCCATAGTCCAACATCTGTTTTTTTAACACTTACACCTGAAGAAGCTTCCTCTTTAGGATAAATGCACTGCTCTGGATTTCTACCATAATAAAAATCACTTTGCCCACCTTGCTCTTCTTGAAATGAAGGAACACCAAAACCTCTCTGACTAGGTGTATAAGGAGGTTGATATAATGCAGATAAATTTGTTTTATCTTGAGAAGAGATCTCTTCAGAGGCGCTAGACTCCTCTTCGTAAGGATTTTTTTGCATGTCAGAGCCACAATAGGGGCAATAGAGCACGTCTGAACTAACCGCTCCTTCACAATTCCAGCACATTTTTTGCCGTTTTTGCGTCTGCATCATGTAGATGACTCTCTTCAAAGGTTTTTTTTCAAGGATAAATCTTTTTCTACAAAAGTTCTACACCTAAAACTATTCATTCAAAGAGCCCTTCACCTTTAGAAATAGCAAGTAACAAAAAAAATAGAAACAAAAAAATTCTATAC
>JBAWWQ010000174.1:0-3824 GCA_037146655.1 Chlamydiota bacterium
GACTTAAAATCCCTTGGGAGCAATCCCGTGAAGGTTCAAGTCCTTTTCCGAGCATTTTTATTCTTAGCTACTTACGATACATGCTTATGCTCCACAATTTCTTTTCTACTCCAAATGCTCCAAGTCATAACTAAAAATTACTACAAATCACTATAAAGTACAGGCGTTTCACCTAAGGTTTGATATGAAAGACAAGATAATCGATGACCTTTTAAAGGATTTGGAGCACATGCTCCACGCGCTTAAAGACAATCTATCTAAACATGCTCCAATTTTTGTTGGAGCATCTCCAAAGTTCCATCCTTCTTTAGATCCTGTTAGGGCATTGCATTTAAGAGAAGCATGTTTGCATAGGATTACAGAGCTTGCAGAATCAGCCTATGATGCATTTAAAAAAGGGAGTTTAGTTGCAGCGTTTTTACGCACTCGACTCCAAATCAGATAGAATAAATAGCATAAAAAATAGTATAACTTTGGCTTCTTAAAACTAGATACAAGCATTTGTAAGTCTAGTGTTTTATGAGAGGGGGTAAAATTTATGGTTAGTACTGATAAAAAAATTCTAAAAACACACGATAAACTTGTTGTTTTTGAGGACAAGAAAATTCGGAGGATATTTCATAATGGAGAGTAGTATTTTTCGGTTATTGATCAATTAACGATTATTTCAATAGATTCCAAAACTTGATTCGGATGGAAGGACTTCAGAAAAGGCTCAAGAACATTACGATAATGCTAGGAGTGCTTTAGTAGAAGCTTTTGCGCATGCATTCGCATTGGCTGTTTAAATAATTTAAAATTTAATTTATTCGCGATGGATATGTATGATTTTTTAGTCCCTTTAGCAACTAAAGTATTGAATTTATTGGGAAGTGTGGTTTTTTGTGTATTTTTGTTTCAGTGGGGTATCACAAGACTTTGGCCCAGATACCCATTAGGAGCGGTTATTTGGCAAGTGGAAAGCGGCTTATAAAATAAAGAGGATAGTTGCAAACATTTCCATCTTGTTTAAGATTCATAAGAGTGGATCTTGATATTAAAGAAGGATGATATTTTTCGTTATAAACAAGGAGGCTCTTCTTTTTGGTTGAAGTTCCAGATTTTACTTCTAATGGGAAAATTTCTCCATCATGTTCTAAGAGAAAATCAACTTCTGCTTCTCTTGCACTTGTCCAATAATAAAGAGTCGATTTATGCGCTGCTTTTAAACTTTGTGCAACATAGTTCTCTGTTAAAGAGCCTTTGAATTCTACAAAGAGCAAATCTCCATCTACAATTACTTTTGCAGGTAAGCGGCACATAGCGCCTAGAAGACCAACATCTAGGAGATAAACCTTGAAAGCTTCATGATCATCATAGCTAATTAAAGGTAGTTTTGGTGTAGTAATACAGGAGACTTTATAAATTAAATCCGCATCCAAAAGCCATTGAATAGCTTCTTCATAATCTCTTGCACGAGCACTTTGTTTAATAGCAGAAAAAATAAATCGTTTATTTTCTTTGCCTAGATGAATAGGTATAGATCCCCATATTTGGGTGATTCTCATCACAAGTGAAGGTGGTGCATGTTTAGCAAAATCTTGTACGTAGGCTTTAAGGAGATCTTCTTGCGTCTCTCTTACAAGTTTTAAATCGCCTGTTTTTGCATAATGAAAAACAGCTTTAGGCATTCCACCTACATATAAATAAGTCTTGAGTAGATCTAGCAATTGAAGATGATGAGGCTCTGCAATAGGTTCCATGGTATGCACTTCTTCAAGCATCGTGCGTAACATAGGTCTATTCACTGCATCAAGAAATTCAAAGAAGCTCATAGGGTAGAGGTTGAGAAAATGTACTTTTCCTACAGGAAAACCTCGAGCGCGTGATAACTTAACACCAAGAAGCGATCCTGCGGCAGTTACATGGTATTCAGGTGCATGTTCACAAAAATATTTCAAACTTGTTAAAGCATTAGGGCATTCTTGAATTTCATCAAAAATAATTAACGTGGATGCGGGATCAATTTTCATCTCCAGATGAATACTAAGATCTCGTATAATGCGCTCTGGCTTTAGATCGGATTCAAAAAAGGCTTTGCATCCAGGAGTTTCTTCAAAATTGACATAGCAACATTGTGTATAAGCGTTCTTGCCAAATTCTTTTAGAAGATAGGTCTTGCCTACCTGTCTTGCCCCTTGAAGTAAAAGAGGTTCTCTTTTAGGGTCATTTTTCCACTCTAGTAGCTTTTTATAAATATCTCTTTTCATAATTTTATGCTAACAGATTATCAGTATATTCACAATATTCCCTGTGAAAAATGCGAAAATTCTCACGATTTTCCCTAGGAATATTGTGAAAATCTTCATAACATTCCCTGTACAAATTGTGAATATAAGACCTTTTTAAAGCTTAAATTGTTTATTTCAAATTAGATATGATTTTTTTTAAAAACAGCTTATACATCAGGTTTTATAAAGACAAGTTGGTGTCTTTGAGATAGGGCAGGTGTCTATATCTGTACATGGTTTTTTTTATAGACTTCTTGCATAACCTTTTTAAAATGCAATCGGACATGCTATCTAGCCAAGGCGTGATTGGTTAAATTAACACTTGCTATAGATAAATTAATAATCTTTTTGTATTTACAGGATTTCTGTCTTCTCTATATTGTTTCAACTTTAAAATTTACAGAGGACATATGAAATATACAATTGGATTATTGATCCTTCTCCAGTCGATGGTTTGTGCTCGTGAACATATCCTTTCTTTAGGGGACCTTGGAAGTGTTCATTATATTTATGACGATCAAATACTTTTACATATAGATAGGCGCTCTCCATCCAAAGAACTGATGTATCGGCATTCTTACACTTATAATGCAGATGGGCTTGTGATTATAGAGAGCCTTATTGGGGATTTGGGTGAAATTGTTTATTCAGAGTCCGGGATTATTGAAAGTCCTTATCATAAAGAAATATGTGAACGTGATGAAAAACAAAACATTACCAGGCATATTCAAGATAATATCATAAGAGAGTATGGCTATAATGACCTGAATGAATTGATCACGGAAGCAGAGCCTGAAGAGTCTTGTGAGTATAATTGCGCTGGTAATGTGATTCGAGTAGGAGATGTATATTTTGACTATGATGAAAACAATAGATTGGTAGAAGCTTCTTCTGATGATTATGAAGTTACTTATACTTATGATGATACTGGAAGAAGAACCTCAAAAACTGTTAATGGAGAGCAAGAGTTTTATGGTTATTTTGGTATTAATGACATCCTTGTAGTTGACAGTAGCGGAAGGATAAAGGAATTACGTATCCCTGGTCTTGCTCCTCATAGGGATATGTTAAGACCAATTGCGATTGAAACACCAGATGCAATTTATGCGCCTATCCATGATATACAAAGTAATATTGTGAAATTGATTGATATAAAAACAAGGGAAGTGACTTCGCTTGCCTTGCCGGATCCTTTTGGTAATGGGCTTTCTAAAGATGCTCCTACTTCATGGATTTTTTCAGGGAAATATTATGATAAGGAATTCGATGTTGTTTACTTTGGACATCGTTACTACTCGCCTAAGCTGAAACAGTGGTTATCTCCTGATCCAGCACATCAAACCTCTGATCTTTATCAGTATTGTTTTAATAATCCTTTTTCTTATTGTGATCCAGATGGACAGTTTGTGATTTTTTTTCCTCTTGTTTGGGCTGCTGGTGTAACTTTAACTGATGTGATTTTTGGGACAGCTGTTGTAGCTGGAGTTAGTTGGGCTGGGCGTCAACTACCACCCCCTAAAGGAGGTGGCTTGAAGAGGTGACTCTTAAAGCTTG
>JBAWWQ010000175.1:0-3820 GCA_037146655.1 Chlamydiota bacterium
GCGCTATAAATACACCTCTAAACTAGGAACGATTTTAGATCCTATGATGGATAAGTTTTTCGTTTTCTTTACTTTATCCATTTTTATTTTAGAAAAAAAACTACTCTTTTGGCAAGCGTTGCTGATGATTTCTCGAGATCTTTTCTTATGTCTTTTTGCTATCTATATTATTATTCAAAAAGATTGGAAGTCCTATAAATTTCAAGCTGTCCGCTGGGGTAAAATCACAACAGCTATGCAATTTAGTGTAATTTTATTGCATACTTTCAATATTTCCCTTCCAAGCTTCATCTATTGGATGTTTGCAATAGTTGGATTTTTTATGTTTATTGAGCTGATGAAATTATCAAAATCTAGCACATCACAAGGATGATAAATTCAAAAGCACCTTTTCTAAAGACGCATCCCATGCTGGTACTAACGCTGGGTATTTAACAACAAGCCACGCACGCAGCTCATCTGCCCCTTTTTTAAGTTCCTCTTGAGCTTGTTCTAAAGATAACCCCTCTTTATTTAAAATAAGACTCCCTAAGTCAATTTGAGCAGCAACTCCATCAATAAAACCAAGGTTGTGTTTAATTTTAAAATCCCAATCTTCAATACCTTTTTGCAAACGCTTACTAGAAAAACGCAAAATCTCCTCTAAATAATAAGAAGCCTTCTCTGGCTCTTTATTTTCCATAAGTCTACCTAACATCTGATAGGTAGACTCCCCCCGTTTCTGTATAATAAACGCATAGTCATCAGCTTCTAAATTAAATCGATGCCCTTGTTTGTCTATAAGAAGAAGTTTTTGATGGAGGCTACTGCTTTTTTGAAGGTGGTGATAAATCATACCTGTTTCATCACGAAAATATTGATAAGCCACTAAATAGCTTCTAAAGCTTCTTTTTAAAACTTCCGATTCATTATCGATAGGGTCTTGTAAACCCCGATCAAACCATCCCAATAGTGGCAAAGACTGAAGCCAAGAACTATCAAATTTTGAATAAAATTTATTAAATTTAAGAATGTATTTTCCATCTTCTGACAAAAAAACAAAAGATTGTGAGCCCTTTGCAAAAGCTGTAAACGGTTGCGCTAAAATACTACGAACACTCTGTATTTCTGCAATAGATAACCTCGGCGGAGCAAACTCTTCTTCTATAGGAAGGACATGGACAATCTTAAATAACGCAAAGCTATTCATAACCCTTTGGTAATATCGATTTACTTGTAAAATGATCACCAAAGCAAGGCAAATCAACGTGAATTTAACAAAGGCTTTACAAACAAAGTGCCATCTAACCATAAAACATCTACACAAAAAAACCTATCATCTCATGATGATAGGCTGTCCTCTACAATTCTTCAATAATAACCAAAAATAAAAAATACACGGCTTATAAAAATAGTTATTATATCCCATGTCTACCCCTTAGGGGTAGACCCTATTATATACACCTGAGTACTTGTTGAATTTGCTTTTTGAAAAGTTTTAAGAAATTTTCTATTACCAAATTGATCCACACTACGCACAAGGGTATCAGCTGGTGAAAGACCTTGAGATAAGGCTAGATTTAAAGCTATAAGGCCTCCTAGTGAACTCCCGTCAGTATTTGTCAATTCAAAACCTTGGAACGCTCCAGCGCTATTTGACCAAAGATAGGGCAATGAATTTGATCCAGAAGCTGAAGTAAATCCATACCCTACCCCATACACAGTGTCGTTAGAAGAGACGTCAACACTAAACCCCTGACCCAACAAAAAAGAATCACCACTATTATCTTTAAGTTCAATACCTGCAAATGTTCCAGAGCTATTTGTCCAAACATAAGGGAGAATAAGCTCTGCTACAACTCCTGTCCCTATGACATAGGCTACATTATTAGAAGTGAGAACTACAGATGAAGCGCTGCTATTAGCGCCATCAAAAGATAAACCACTTGCATTTTTAAGTTCGATCCCTTGATAAGCGCCAGAACTATTAGTCCAAAGATAAGGATACTGTACCGAGGTAATAGTAGCAAACCCCACAGCATATACAATTTCATTAGAAGAAATAGCAACACTTAACGCTCCACTTTGACCTGAAAAAGACCCGCCAGCAGATGGAAGCTCAGTACCAACAAATGCTCCAGAACTATTTGTCCAAAGATATGGTAAAGGGATAGAGCCTGCACTTGGCGTTCCAGTTCCTACAATATAAACAATACCTTGAGAAGAAATTGTCACTGCAAATGCCCCCCCAGTGCCTAAAGAATTATTACTAGAATCTTTCAACTCGATGCCTTGATAAGTTTGAGAACTATTTGTCCAAACATACGGAAGCGTAGCGCCAGAGCCATTGGCACCATTACCTACAATATAAACAATACCACCAGAAGAAATAGCAACATTGACAGCTTGACCGCCACCTATAAAAGAACTCCCAGTTGCATCTTTAAGCTCGACACCCTGAAAAGTTCCAGAACTATTTTTCCAAACATAGGGAACTAGGACAGAACCTCCACCCGCTCCTATAATATAGGCACTGCCATTAGAAGCAATAGCTACACTTTTAGCGATACTCTCAGTATTAGAAAAAGAAGCTCCACTAGAATTCTTAAGCTCTACACCTTGAATAACTCCTTGAGCATCAACCCAAAGATAAGGAACGTTGTTAGGACCATTCACAACTGCCTGACCTACCATATATACCAATCCATTAGAACCAGCTGCAAGATGCAAAGCTCCGCCCTGTGAAGGTAAATTAGCCTGATTATCAAGACCTATGACTTGCTGTATAGAAGCCGCTGCATTCGCTCTCCACAAATAACTCGAACTATCTGCTATAGATAACTGAAAAAAACCTATTACAAAAACTAACACAAAAAAACTACGCATAAATACCTTCGGTCGTCATGGATCATAAAATATGAATAGTGGAATAAATCTTTCTAGAGGTCAAGAAAGTTTTTTAAAATCGCATCTAATGCTGATGTAGTAATGAAGAAGCACAAAAAAATTAAAATTTCAAAATTTATAACAATTTAAGAATGTAGAGCTCATTTAAAATCTCTTTAATAAAATCAGAAAACTAATCTACACTACAAGAATATTTAACTTGCTAACAAGGTCGTCATGAATCCTATTAACAATCCTAAAGAGTCTATTTTTTCTTCTTCTATTCGTTCTTTTTGCAATGCATTTTTTTGTGTTTTAGGAATCATCCTCTGTTTTTATGTTATAGGTTTTATCATGCAACTTGGTGTAGGTTCTGATTCTTCTAAAACTTCTTTTGTAATTCAACCAGACGCTGACGGAAAACGAACTTCCTTACAAGCATCCTCTCCTATCATCTTAAAAATTACTATCGATGGGATTATTGGAACAGGTGAGCTCATTACTTCCGCTATCGAAACAACTTTATTAGATTCTAGAGAAGATCGTTTAAAAAATAACCGAGTAAAAGCAATTTTTCTACATGTCGATACACCAGGTGGAACTGTTACAGATTCCAACGGCATTTACGAAGCTCTTATGGCTTATAAAACTAAATACAATATTCCAATATTTGCTTTTGTTGATGGAACATGCGCTTCAGGGGGAATGTATATCACCTCTGCGGCTGATCGCATCTACGCCTCTTCTGTAAGCGTTGTAGGTTCTGTAGGTGTGATTCTAGGGCCTGTATTTAACTTCTACGATCTTATGGACAACTGGGGCATTAAATCAAAAACGATTTCTAAAGGCAAAGATAAAACTATGCTCAACCCCTTTACAAAATGGCAACCAGGTGAAGATGATTCTCTCTATAAAATGACAGACTACCTCTATGAACATTTTATATCTATTGTTA
>JBAWWQ010000176.1:0-3780 GCA_037146655.1 Chlamydiota bacterium
CTTCAGGAGAATCTGTAAGGATGTAGGAGGGAACGTGACCTCGAGATGCACAAGCATTGCAAAATAAAAGCAAAAGCAATATGGCGTATCGAACTATACTCATGGACCTACCCCCATTCCTTATATTAAGAATTAACAAGACAAGGTTTGTATGTCTACGATTATTTACACATCAAATAGAAAAAGTAAAGAACAGAGTCTTTTTACTAAAAATGACCCGTTTATAACCTGTCTAAAATCTCGCAAACTTTTAAACTCTCCCACCTCTTCCAAACAAACTTTTCATATCTGCTTAAGTCTTCAAGGTTTTTCCCCTCCCTATCAAGAAGGAGATGCAGTAGCTATCTTTCCTAAGAATCCAAAAAATCTTATCTCATCTATACTGAAACTTTTAAACGCAAAAGGAGACGAACTACTAAAAGATCCTAAAACAAATGAGCCTGCTGTATTAGAGACCTACCTAACAGAAAAAAGCAACCTATCTAGAATAACATCTACCCTACTGACACTTCTTAGCACCTGTTCAAGCAAAAACCCTTTTTTAAAAGATCTTCTAACAGAAACAAAAAAAAGTGAACGCGCTCATTATATCCAGTCTCATGATTTATTGACCTGCCTTAAAGATTTAAGCCCTCTTGAGCCTCTGGATTTACAAGCGTTTATCGCAAGTTTACCCCCGATGCTCCCTAGATTTTATTCTATAGCTTCCTCATTGTCTTGTTATCCAGAAGAATTACATCTACTTGTTGCAACTTTCTCTTATCAAGTCCAGCAAGAAATACGAACAGGTGTTGGTAGTGACTTTTTATGTAACCGAGCAGCTATTTTAGAGACGCCTATCGCCTTATATATCCAATCAAATCCTAACTTTTCCCTTCCATTAGACCCAAACACCCCTATTATTATGATTGGAGCAGGAACTGGAATAGCGCCCTACCGATCTTTCTTACAAAAACGCTCTTTAGAACAAATAAAAACACGTAATTGGCTGATTTTTGGAGAACGCAACCGTCAATCTGACTTTTATTATGAAGAGGAGCTGCAAGACTATGTTGAAAAAGGACTCTTAACACTTACCACAGCCTTTTCTAGAGACCAACAAGCTAAATGTTATGTACAACATCAAATGACCGCCCATAGTAAACAAGTATGGGAATGGATCGAGCAAGGAGCTATCTTGTATGTATGCGGTGATGCCGAACATATGGCCAAAGACGTGCAAAAAACCTTGATAGACATCCTTCACAAAGAAGGTGGTTATAGCCTAGAAGATGCTGCTCAATTTCTTCAAAAGCTAAGAAAAGAAAAGCGTTACCAAACCGATGTGTATTAATAAACAGTAATAACGCAAAAACACATAAGCCCAGTTCCCTTACCAAACTCTGAAAGCCCATCGCCTGATGTGAAAGTCATCCCTACTTGAGAAAGATCAAGACCCATACACTTAGCTGTATTTTCTCTCATCCTATCACAGTGATGTTGAAATTTAGGCCTTGCCCCCTCAATAGTAATTGCAACATGCGCAATAGCAGTGTGACCTAAAGTCTCTAAGGCTTTTTTTAAATATACTGAGCTATCTTTAACCCCTTGTTTACAAAGTTCTATCGCAAGCCCTCCTAAAACAGGCACATGTGTAATACTTGTAATAGCATTGCAAATTGCATGAAAAACAACATCTCCATCAGAATCTGCTGATAATCCTGGAACTCCTTCAAATACAAGTCCTGCAACAACACAGGGTTTATCTCCAATTGCTTCTAAAAACCTGTGACTATCTTGCCCAATTCCTACTTTATAATTTTGCACAAATGCACCTTTAACTCAGTTTTTTTTTAGAACTTCTTTGAGAAAAGTCTCCTCTCCTCTACTATCTGAAAACAAGATAACCAATTGGCTTTTTTTTATGGAGTTTTTAATAGTTAAAGGTGGCAACCCTCTACAGGGGCAGATCAAAGCAGCTGGCGCAAAAAATGCGATTACTAAAATGCTCGTAGCCTCACTGATGTCGGATAAAAAATGCATTTTTTATAACGTTCCTGACATTTTAGAAGTAGCAACAACTGTTGAACTTTGTCAGCAAATCGGCTCTCATATTGAATGGGATAAAGCAAGTGGCACTCTTATCATACAAACAAAAACCCTTACCTCTTCTTATATTCCCCAAAAATTTTCAGGAAAAAATCGTATCCCTATTTTAATGATTGGCGTGTTACTTGGCAGACAGGCAGAGGATGTTATTGTCCCAACAGCTGGCGGTTGCAATATTGGGAAGCGACCAGTTGACTTTCATATCCATGCACTAGAAAAACTCGGTGCTACAATTGAATATCGAAAAATGCAAAAAGAAGGCGCGTATTTTGCTCACGCTCATGAAGGCCTTAGAGGCGCTTCTATTACGCTGCCTTATCCTTCTGTTGGAGCGACAGAAAACACCTTACTTGCAGCTTGTCGAGCAAAAGGGAAGACTATTATTCATAATGCCGCTGTAGAACCAGAAATCATTGATCTTATTCTATTTTTACAAAAACTCGGTGCTAATATCTCAATAGAAGCTGACCGTAAAATTGTAGTAGAGGAGATCGCCACTTTCTATGAGGTAGAGCATACTGTTATTACAGATAGAATCGAGGTAGCTTCTTTAGCCCTTGCTGCCATCAGCACAAAAGGTAAGGTCTTTATTGAAGGAGCAAACCAACAGCATTTACTCTCTTTTCTACATAAGCTACGTAAAGTTAACGCCGGCTTTCATATCAAAGATAATGGTATTGAATTTTTCTACCAAGGTCCTCTCCAAGGGGGGCTTTTACTAGAAACAAATGTTCATCCAGGATTTTTAACAGACTGGCAACAACCCTTTGCTATCTTACTTACACAGGCGCAAGGCATTTCGATGATCCATGAAACTGTTTATGAAAATCGTTTTGGTTATTTAGAAGTGTTAAAAGAAATGGGTGCCGATGTTCAGCTTCTAACAGAGTGTTTAGGCCCTACCCCCTGCCGTTTTCATACTCACCATTACTACCATAGCGCCCTTATTAAAGGACCAACACCACTACATGGCAAAACTATTGAAATCCCTGACTTAAGAGCCGGCTTTGCTTATGTCATGGCTGCCCTCTTAGCCCCTGAAGAAAGTACCATTCATGAACTTTATTATCTTGATCGTGGGTATGAGCACATCGATTATAAATTACAAAGTTTAGGAGCCGATATTAAACGGCACACCTCTCCCTCTAATTCTGTAAAAATGTTAGAAAAACTCTCTTTAAATCCTGTCTTAATTTAAAAAGAGCTCTTAAAGCTAGGTCTTCTTAATCAACTCTATCAAATCTCCATGTGAAAAAGGCTTAAAACAAAAATCATTAAAAACATCAAACGCTTCTGGATAATACATTTCTATAGCATCATGAGAATACGCTGTGATCCCAATAATTTTTAAAGAGCGTCCATATCTTGCACGTATAGCTTTTGCAACTTCAACGCCTGTCATATCCCCAAGTGCTAAATCTAAAAGAACCACATCCATTTTTTCATGATTAGATAAAATTAGCCCATCGTGCCCAGTTGTTGCTAAAACAACCTTATACCCTTCTTTGGATAAAAATTTATCCAACAGCATTCTAACCCCTGAATCATCATCTATCACTAATATAGTTTGATTTTCTACAGACATCATACCCCTTTTTTTTCAATATTTCGCTCACATTAATTCTTTTTTAAAAAAACCCTTGTTTAAAAGCAATAAGTAGCGATAATGAAAATTATTAATTACATATAAAG
>JBAWWQ010000177.1:0-3771 GCA_037146655.1 Chlamydiota bacterium
TTACTATAATTTAATAGATACATGCGATCCACAAACTTTTTATACCAAGTAAATAAGAAAATTTACCTAGAATGTTTTTGTCAAATCTACGTAAACAAGCTTTATCCAAAATCATAGATTACTTTGCTATAATAGAACGTTTTGGAAGAAATAAAGAACATACAGCACCTACCACCATTAAACCAGCAAGAAACATAAGCATATTTCCATACCCAGCCTTAAATCCCTCATGCAACCAAGGTAGTATAGGAGAATGAGAACCTATAAAATTTTCTACAGCCACTGGATCCGATAATAAAGCAGATGTCTGCTCTTTCAAAGTTTCCTCAATAGTTTTCATATAAGGAACTAAAAAACGATCTATCCCCATACGAAATGCCACTCCTGCAATTGCAAGTCCAATCACACCACCGATTTCCTGAAGAGTCATAAACATCCCTGAAGCAATACCTGCCATGTGATGAGGTAAAGAAGAAAGTGCCTGAGAAGCAGATGGTCCCCATGTAAGCACCCATCCTAGTCCAATTAATGTACAAGACCCATAAATAGAAATTTTTGATTGAAAAAAAACAGAGAGAAATAAAAGAGAAAACCCAAAGATTAATAGAGCCTTAGCCCCTATTTTCTCATAGAGTTTACCAATTGGAATGGAAAAAACAGCAACAGGAACAGTAATTAAAAGCATTATCAACCCCACTTGTAATGAGGATATGCCTATTTCATTCTGTAAATAAAGAGGGAAAAAGAAAAAAACTGACCAAATAAATCCAATCAAACACCCATTACATATGGAGGCAAAAAGAAATCCAGCATGCGCAAATAATTTAGGATGAAACAAAGGCTCATTGCTTCTTTTTTCAGTAAGCACAAATAATATCAAAGCCACAATAGCTAAAGTAAAAAGGCCTATTACTCCAAAAGAATTCCATCCCCAATTTGGTCCTTGCATGATGGCACTTGCTGCCCCACCCACTAAAAGACTAAGTAAAATAACCCCGCTCCAGTCACAATACGTTGAGTGAGTTTTTTCTTTTTCAACAAACAGAAAAACAAGTACTAATGCAATCAAAACAATAGGAACGTTAATAAAAAAAATCCATCTCCAACTAAGGTAACGGACCATAACACCTCCCAAAAGAGGTCCTATCGACGATGCTATAGAAGTGACTGTAGCCCAAATAGCAATCGCAGTAGCCTTCTTACCTTCTGGAAATTGATGTACCGTTAATGCTTGTGATAAAGCAAGAACTGACGCTCCAGAAAGACCAAAAAGTCCCATTGAAGCAATAACAACCTCGATCGACTGTGCGGATCCAGCTCCAAAACAAGCCAGTCCTAAGCCAAATAATCCAAACATATAAAATAGTTTTCTTCCATAAGCATCTCCAAGCTTACCGATAATTAACAAGGCTATACAAATGCAAATACCATAACAATTCATCATCCACTGCAATTGTAATACACTCGCCCCCAGTTCACTTTGAATCGATGAAAGTGACATATTAATGCTAGACCAACCAGCCGAAAGAGCTCCCATTCCAAGAAGAATTCCTACAACAGACATTGTTCTAGTAAGTTTTTCTGTGTTTATTTTCAAAATTTCCTATCCCCAGATAAATTATAAAAAAAGAAAAAATAATGTACACCAGGCCACCGCAAAATATCAAGACAGAGGTGGGTAAATCCCTTTTGTCAATTTTTTTGTAATCGCATTTTCCTTTAAAAGCAGTGCAGACCTTGATTCTTTTTCGTATATATAGGGTGTTGCTAATAATAGCTTGCAATGATCACATATAAGCAAAGAGGCTTCCTTATTAGGTGCAATAATCCGATCCACATACAATCGTTTTAAAGGTCCTGGTCCATCTTTTTGATAAAGTAACACATGTCCGTTGCACTTTTTACAATAGATATTTAAAAAACGAGAATAGCCCCCTCTTGCAGAACGATACTGATCTTTTTTTAATTTAAACATATCCTTAATACCATGAAAGTGGATCCAAGATGTACCTTCCCTACTAAGCAACTACTTCTCTTGCATCACTGGCGTTGAAAGGTCTGCACATTCAAAGAGCACTCTCTCAATATCGTTATAAAGCTTTGTCCATTTTTTTTGAGGCAAGTCAAATCCTAGAATTTTTTTACCAGAAAAACCATCTTTGCCCTGTTGAAGATCATATACAATTAGCGCTGCTCCACATAAAATACCATGTTCTACTCTATCACTATCAGCAAATCTCTCTACAGCAAGGTTCATCACAATCTGTGTCAGACGCATTTCTTGATAATCTGGGGTATTTAATAATTCGTGATTACATAAAAATTGAGTCATTACGGGTATACTTGGAAAACGAAATACTACTGGACTAGACATGCTAACTCCCTTGGTTATTTTTCATAAATATACACATGTGTACCTTCTGTTATTTTATTGAATATATCAATTATATCATGAGGACTCATCCGAATGCATCCTGAAGAAACTGGCTGTCCTATTCTTGCTACATCATTAGTCCCATGAATATAGATATATCTTTGAAAAGTATCTACGACTTTCCCTTTAAAATTTTCCCCTAAATTAAATCTTGGTTGCAATCCTTTTAACCATAAAATTCTTCCAACAATAGCATCTCCCTCCAGCTCAATAGAAGCTATATCTCCCGTAGGTTGCCTAGATTTAAAAACTGAAAAGGGTTCATACCCTTCTCCAATTTTTGATTGAACAAAGTGTAATCCTAAAGGAGTTTTACCACTTCCTTCCTGTTGGCCAATTCCATTTTTTGCTGTAGAAATCCAGTAGCAACTATCGACCTTGCCCTTATCAAGCAAATACAGTTTTTGCCTATGAATATTGACTAAAATTAAAGACTCAGCAAACACTCCATTGACTCTTTTACATACTTGCTGGGCTACTTTACATTTTCTGCCTACTTCTTTTAATTCAACTGCAGAAATTGTAATATTTCCTGTCAAACTATCAATAGCAACACTCATTAGCCACCCCAAGTTGTGTATTTTTTAATACATGAATATGTCAAGGTTATCTAATTTTCTGCTAGCACCTATTTTTTTAATGCAATAAATCGCTCGACAGAGGCTAAGTAATCAGGCTCATTTTTCCAATTATTAATTTTATAAGCAAATATTTGGTTGCATAAAATATTCAAGTGCTCTTGTACTGCGCTAAAAATTGTCATAACAGCTCCTGGATCTATACCTCTAGAGTTATCATGGTTGGCATACTCTATCACAGTACCAGTCACAATATTTTCAATTTTACGATGCCCTCCAACTTTCTTACAGTCTCTCCAAACCTTTTCTGAAAATAATTTTGTTAAATCTTCTTGGGTTACCGAATATTTACCCTGAAAATTATTTTCATAAGTTCGGATCTGCTGAGTAAATTCAATCAAACCACCCTTGCACGTTGCATCGTGGTAACATTCTCTAAGCGCTTTTTCACAAAGTTGTTTATTAAAGGATACAGACATATATCATCTCCATGATAAAAAGTTGCGAGGATGATAACAACCCATAGAGTTTCAAAACAGAAAATTGTTTTAAATTTACAGCTAGCAAACCGAAATATTCTCAGTCTTTTATGAGAAAATTTCATATTGTTATCTAATAAAACTTCTCTAAAAATAATGTTTTTAAAAATATAATCACATCGATATAGTCCGTTGTATGGTCAACTACCCCCTCCTAAAGGAGGAGGCTTGAAAAGGAAACTTTTAAAGCTTGGTTGACCAGGCTTGAGGTTTTGTAGGT
>JBAWWQ010000178.1:0-3752 GCA_037146655.1 Chlamydiota bacterium
TTTGCGCTCTTGACCCCGCCTTGAAAGACGGGGTTTGCCGCGCAGGTGATCAAAATCTACAAGAAATAGATTCAAGCTTGCCGCATGATCATGCGCCTACTGTGCACCAAATTACGAAAGCTTATTCAAAAATAATAAATCCTGATTTAGAATTTCTTATTTCTGATGTTGTTTTTATAAGAGGCAGTGGAGGAAATGTTATTGTTGCTAAATTACTTGTTAATGACAAGGATGAAATATTAAACGAAAAAGGACATTCCGTATCTGGCGGGTTCTTGCACATATCTCTTGTGAATGTACAGCCGTCAATGCTTCTAACCAGTGAAGATGCAGAAAAAATTAATCAAGTGGTTCTACTATTAAATGCAGCATTGTCTGGGAAGCATGTTAAAATTGCTTGTAAAAATGGATGTGCGGACTTGGAGTTTGGAGCATCAGGATCTTCTCTTAAAGACCGTCTAAGACCTTACTAAAGTTGCTGATCTCTTGTTTAGTTATTTTTATATCAAGCTTCCATCTTTAAATACGCCTCTGTCTGGCTCGGTATGAATGTTGCAGGGATAAATCTTAGAGCGGGTGGAACTTTTAATATAATAAGTCTTTGATTGCTAAAATGCCGTAATATTGCCGTAGTTATAGATTTCCCTAGGTTGAATTCTATATTGCAAAAGAATTTATCTCCCTACCCATCGGGGTAGTTTGGGGGCTTTTGGCGATCGTGGTTTTCGCTAAGATAAATAGTGGAGAAACCTCAGAAGGAAATGTATATTTTACTTATACCCAGACTGGCGGCATATTGGAACAATGGCAGATTTCTACACATTGGGGGAAAGAAGACGTGTTGCATAAGGCGTATGATCAATATGTGAAAATTCGTGTCAATTTGCAAATACCCACCATTTGTTGAAAAAAATAGTGAGTCTTAGCAGAAAAAGCAAGGACTCATGATCTCTATGACATCATGCATCTCGGTGTTATTGCATAGATAGTTGTCTAAATTGGGCAGGGATTATATTGCTTGGAGGAATTGTGTAAGTATTCACACATCATTGAAAACCAAAATAACACGTTGATTATACCTCAAGTGTTGCAAAAATGGGTGTTTCTACCTTGGAGGTTTTATTAATTACAGCGATGTATTGATTAAGCTCTTCAATGACATTAGATATTTCTTTAGGTAGATCAAGATTATCAGCATTCTTTCCTAGGCCTTGAAGATGGGCTGTCCAAAGTTTTTGTAAAGGGTCTAGAGCTTGAGTATCGAATTCAATCGATTGGAAAACGGTTCCTCGATTAGAGAAAGTATCTGTAATAGTTTCTTGCAATTTTTCTAAGTTAAGCATGCTCTGATTGCGGATAAGAAGAATAAGATCATGATAATCTTTCATGCGACTATTGCCGGATCCTTTGGAAAGAATAGTCTCCAATTTTTCGGAGAAAATGGTCTCGGTAGGGTACACCAGTAGAGAAACTGCATTTTCAAAAAAAGGTTTCCCTCGGTATTGCACAAGAGGTAGTTCTCGAGTTAGAGGTTCTACAACATCTCCTACGCCTATATCAATTTGGATTTTATCCCTCATATTTGCAAATGTCGTGTTTAAGATGCAGCGATATCCAGGATAATCCATATGTGGTTGACTAAGGAGTGTTATAGAATGAAAAGAAAAGATAAATCCATCTTCAGAATGGATGGAAACGATTTCCTCAAATATTTCACGTAGCTCAGGTTCTTCCGCTTTCATGCGAGTAAGTAGAAAGTCTAAATCAGTAGTTTCTCGGCCTATTTCCATTAAGTAAGAGAGTAGAAAACCACCTTTAAAGATGAGTTTATTAGAGTGAGTTGAACTAGCGAGTCTTGCTAAAAATCTTTCAAGAAGAAGTTGTTTCCAACAAGCGTTAAAAGGTATCTTTTTGCTTTTAGCAATGACTTGAAGGCGATCTTTTAATGCTTGTTGGTTAATCATGTTGTTACTGTGATAAGGTAAGGAGTAATGTTAAACCGAAGCTTTTTAGCATAAGATTGAAGTTTAATCAAATCAATTTTATTTTTGCCGCCTTTAGACACAGCGATCTTGAGAGCTTTGATTGCGGTTTCCATGCTGAGCAAACGAAAGGCATCAATGATTGTGCGTTCACGATCAAATATAGGAATCTTTGCCCCTTCAAGCATGATCTCTGTTTTTCCAAGTTCTATATTACGATAGCGGATAATTTTATGGTTGTTGATAGCGAGAGTCGATGTGTGATGAGGAATCGCTATCCAATGTTGACGGGGGATTTCTTCAGTGAGATCATAGATAGCTAGTGCGGAAATAAGACAAATAACACCACCTTTAACGGAATAAACCGCTTCTACAAGATCCTCCCATCGGAATGCTGAAGGGTTATAGTAATCTATCTTCTGGTAAAGACCTCGCTGTATTCTTTTTAGATGGCCTGTTTTAACATAATGGCTAAGCGTAGCGGGATGCACGCCTAGATCACGTGCTTCTTTAGTTGTGAAGTAGGTTTTTTCTAGAAGTGGAGCTAGTATAAGTAGTGCTATAGGTTGTCTCATGATGATTGGTTGCCTCTATTCTTAACTTAACAAAAACACCCAATTATGTCACCTGGGTGTTTTTGTTAAGTTAAGAATTTTAATCTTAATATCTTGGTAATTAGATGGATAAAATTATATATTTGAGCAATCTTAGTAAGAACACCCTAGGGAATTTTCCGCATTTTTTACGCAATTGACTGGAAATTATGGGAGTTTTTCTGAATTCACCAGAATCAACCACTAATCTTCTTGAGAGGAAAACCTCATTCTGAAATACTCTGATGCGTTCAGAGGATACCTAAGAAGGGGTCTGTTAATCCGCTCTTCGCTAGTTCGAATCTAGCATCCGGAGACTTTACAATAGGGCAGTTAGGATGATTCGTAGCTGCCTTTTTATTTCATGGTGCATTTTTTAACAACAATCTACAGCTCGCTTACGTTGTTCTTCTTTAACTCTATTTCCGGCTAATCTGAATCCCGGCCGACCCTCGGCTACAGCGATTTGGTCAATATTGAGCGTTCGGCTTTCGTTTTGAAAGGCGAAACCGGATATCATTTTCAAAGAATGATATTTCGAGTATATTCAAATCACTATTGCAACTATCTGTGTAGGATAAGTATGAATTATAACCCTAAAATACTTGTTATAGGTGCTAGCATAGCCGGACCTATGGTTTGTTATTGGCTAAAAAAATATGGTTTCAATCCAACCCTAATAGAAAGAAGCAAACAATTAAGAACGGGTGGGTACGCCATAGACATTCGCGGTATTGCTGTAGATATTGTCAAAAAAATGGGTATATATGATGATATATATGCAAAACGCACATCGCTATTGTCAAAGCGCTATGTGGATGCTGATGGTCAAACTCTATCAGAGGAACACGGTGAAAAAGCTAGTTTCAGAGAAGACAATGATGTTGAGATCGTTCGTGGTGAATTAGTTAATATTTTATCACAAGCCATCCCTGATGTGCCTTGCCATTTCCATAAAGAAATAATAAGCCTTACGCAAAAGGGTCAGTCTGTCGAAGTGACTTTTAAGGATGGCCACAGCGGGTGCTATGATTTGGTGATAGCGGCAGATGGGTTACACTCGTCGACTAGAAAGATGACCTTTTCAAACGAAGATTGTCAACTCTTCAATCTAGGTTCTTATATCAGTATTTTTAGTATACCAAATTATTTGCATCTCAATAGAACTGAAGTCTTC
>JBAWWQ010000179.1:0-3735 GCA_037146655.1 Chlamydiota bacterium
CTGTTTAGTGGAACTGTGAATTTTTTATTCGTATGCTTGGTGTCGAGTGAAAAATGATTTAAAGCTAAGTTTACATTTACAGTTCTCTTGTGTTTTCCCTCACTTACATATGTGTTATTTCCAAAGCAGTTAAGATTAATTTTTAAACCTTTTTCAATTAAAGGAAATAAATCTACAGATACTAATTCTTTTCTTTCTAGACCTAATCTATTTTTAAATTTTTCTCCTGAATTCCATTGGACATCAATATTATCATTTCCATTTAATCCCTTAACAATTGCATAAAATAAACAATCATTATATAAATCTGCACCGCCTTTTTTGGTTGCTTTTGGAACTGTAATAATATAAAAACTTTTAAATGTGGACTGTTGTTTAACGTGAATTGACTTTCCTTTTTTATCTACTTTGTTTGACATCTCGCCATCATAAAACGTATCTGGGTCAAATAAATCTGGTTCAGCATCTAAACTAAATAATTTTCCGCTTCTATAACCACCTTCATATTTTAAACCTACAATAAAATCTACGTCTTTGTGTTCTTCTTTGGCTTTCTTTTGAGCTAATTTAACGAGTTGTGTTATTCTTGCTCTTGTTTGTGGTGTTTTAGCTGTAAAGTATGCTTCTTTTAAGGGCTTATTGAGATATTGAGCTTTAAGAACTCTTTGAACTACTGTTAAGTTTTTTGTGAATTTTTCTTCAACAACATTTATTTTACCTTTTACCATTTGTATTATAATATATATTAGATTTTTATTTTTAAGCCATTTTAATTAATTAAATCTCTTATAGTATTTTTATTTTTTGAATTTTATTTTATGAATTATATTATATAAATGACTGAAAGGTTTGATACATTACGTAAGAAGTTTGGGATGGGTAATACACAAAAAAATATTATTGACCATCTTATTAAAGTTCCAGTTGCAGACACTGGGTTAAATGTTCCTGTTACTGATGTATTTGAAAAGAACAATACGCACCAAGTAGACTTATTATATTTGCCTGATGATAACGGCTTCAAATATGCTTTAGTCTGCGTAGACCTTGAAAGCTCGTATATTGGAGCTGAACCAATGAAAGATAACAAGAGTAGTGCTGAGGCATTAAAAGCATTACTGACAATTTATAAAAGAAGCAAGTATTTAAAGTTACCTCAGAGAATAGAGATGGATCAGGGAACTGAATTCAAAGGAAGCTTTTACACCTACTTTCATAATCTAGGAATTACAATGAGATATAAAAGAACTGGTCGTCATAGGAGTCAAGCAGTTGTTGAGACTTGGAATGGTATTTTAGGAAAGTATTTAAATAAGAGAATGTTGAGTAATGAAGTTCATATTAAAGGCGAAGAACTCATTGGGGACTGGGTGGCAGATTTACAGGACTTAGTAGATTTACTAAATCATATAACAGAAACAAAGAAAATTAAATTAAATAAAGGACAATTAGAACGTAAAAAAATGAGTCTTGATGGTCGGCTTCCAGTTGGTGAAGGTTCATCTTTAGAACTTTTGACAATTGGTACTCCTGTACGTGTAATCTTAGATGAACCCAGAGATATACAAGGTAGTAAGCTACATGGCACTTTTAGAAAAGGAGACCTGAGATGGAGCAAAGAAGAACACACAATAGAACAATTAAGTATAAGACCCAATGAGCCGATTATGTACTTAGTGTCTGGTATTAAAAACGCTGCATATACAAAAAATCAATTACAAGTCATTCCTAAGAACGAGTTGCCACCGCCTAAAGAGGCAATTAGTAAATTCATAGCTGAAAAAGTTATAGCTAAAGATCTTGATGCAAAGGGATTAGTTAGATATATTGTCAAGTGGAAAAACTATGATGATAGTCATAATACTAGTCAACTTATTAAAGATATTCCTGCACAACTGCTAGCTGACTTTCGAAAAGCTGAAAGAGCTAAAAAATAATTATAAACAACTACCAAATAATTCAAGAAAATCTTCATCCTCAATATCTTCAACTACTTCTTTTAATATTGTTTTAGTTTCGGGTTTTATGGTATCAAGTTGTTCTAATATTTTATCGTTTTGTTTCTTAATATCTACTTCTAATGATAATATCATATCTTGTTGCTTTTGTAAAACTAAAAAGTTTTCTCTTTCTTTTTTAAGGTCATCCTGTAATTGTTTAATTATTTGAGCTTGATTTTTAATTATTTGGGCATTAGATATTTGTTCATCATCTAATCCATTATCTGTAGCACTACTTTCAAAAGCATCATTTACTTTGCACCAAAATCCTTTTTTAATATAAAATTCTAATAGGTCTGATGCTGAAATAGGTTTAATATAAATGTACTTATTTGCTCCATAAATAACTGTTTCAACTTTTGGTATATCGCATTTTAGTTTAATTGTAAATGCTGTTGTACTTAAATTAGTTTGATATTTAAAATTTATCTCATCTTTTAAATCATTCAGTTTAATCATTTCATGTTTGACATTTGGATTAGATAAACCAATTTCTTTTTTAACATATTCCTCTTTAATATGTTTGAGAATGTTTGTTAAATTAACGGTTTTCATTTCTCGTTTTGCATCTGTTAACGGACATTCAATAACGTTTTTAAAATCTAATGTAGATTCATATCTTTCAATCAACCACATGAAAAAGGCCTCTCCTGTTTGTCTTGTACATGCTTTAGATAGTTGGTTGAAATAACTAGAATTTCCTACTTTATCATGTGATACATCACACATCATATATCTCCTTGCATCTTTTCCGAATTTTATTGTGTTTTCATTATTGGTTAAAATAACAAGACTCATTAAATTGACAGTTTGTACACAGTCTTGAAACTTCTTTTCAATATCAATCTTAGAACCAGTAATAAGATCTTTTAAATAATCTGCTACAGAATGCCATTCAGCTTTTGAAGCAGTTGGTAATTCTTCTAAACAAATAAATATTTTTCCTAGTAGTTGAGAATTGAATTTCATTAATTGTTGTACTCTTGGAGTTGATAATCCTAAATCTTCTCCAATTACATGGCGAATAATAAAGTCTAAAATAATTGACTTTCCTGTTCCCTCACCAGATTTAAGGAATAATGCTGTTTGCATCTTATGTCCTGTTAAAGCATGAGCTAGGAAATTTAAACAAAATTCACTGCATTCTTCATTGCCTGAATTCCATACATTTGTTATATGGCTTATGATTTTTTCAACATCATCTTTTATATTTTGAGGATATGAATCATATTTTTTAATAGTCTTGTGTAAAAAGCCTTTGGATAAATTAATAAAGGCTTGGTCTGTTTTGGGAGAAACATAAAATCTTGAACATCTGGGGTCTGAATTTATTCTGTATGTTTGGTAGTGGTCTTTCATAAACCAGCTTTTAGTATCAAATACTTGCTTTTTACCAAATTCAATAAATGCATATTCTTTTTTAATTGAAGACCAAACACCGTTTAAATGTTCTCTATTTATAATGTGTCCCTCTTCTTCATCTTCTTGTGGACTGAACTCATAGAAAACATCATTTAAACTCTTTGCAAAGTAAGTTAAAAAGTACTTCTTTGTCTTATCGAATGTATGGTCATTTACTAAATCACTATCAGCAATAGCATTTAGTGTAGCAAGGTTAAAAGCTTTTTTAGTATTTCCGAAAAAGTCGTTTTGGTTTATTTGAGAATTCATGTTGTATTATATAATATATATTAGATTTTTATTTTTAAGCCATTTTAATTAATTAAATCTCTTA
>JBAWWQ010000180.1:0-3732 GCA_037146655.1 Chlamydiota bacterium
CTTTAAACTACTTAACTTGTTTAATGTAATTAACTATAAGCTATTTGCACTTTTAATTATAAATTAATACAACTCGATGATAATATAAAAATTATACGGTGTTTGTTGTATTAGTTTTAAACAAAAATAAGGTGATATTATGCATAAAGAAGATTTTTCAGGAAAATGGCATCAGCTTAAAGGGAAACTCCAAGAAAAGTGGAATAAATTAACTCATGATGATCTAGCGCACATCAATGGGAAATATGAATTATTACTAGATAGACTGCAAAAAAGATATGGTTATACAAAAGATCAACCTGAACTAGAACTTAGAAACTGGGATGGATGCTGTGAAAAATCTGGTCATTCCGGTAGAAATGAACATCATTCTAAACATCACCAACTACCAAAAACTGGAAGCTGTGAAAAAAATGACTCTTGCAAGTCCCATGACAAAAAAGACAATCACCGTCATGATCGTAAAGAAAAAGACAGAAAGGCTAGCTAACAGCTCTTCTATTTTATAGCCCTGCCTCTAGCTTAAAAAGCTAGAGGCTTTTTCCATAAAATCTTATTGATGATTTAAAATTTAATCGATATAAATTGACAACCACAGTAATAACCTACGTCAAGGATATCTATCAATTGCTATGACTGCTCTTCAAGTTGAACCTTCTCTTCTTCCAAAAACCGTTCCAGACTCTGGACTTTTTGCTGTAGGTTTTGAAAGGAATTTAAGCAATTTTATCTTAACAGGCCCTTATATTTCTTTGAGTATCGATTTTTAAATAATACTCTGCAAACTAAACAAAGGCTGAATTTCTCAACCTTTGTTTAAAAACATATCCCCATAATTGACAAGTATTTCCTCACCCTTGTGGATGTCAGATAGGGTAACATACCCATAATACATCAAACCTTGATGTATTATTGCCTTCATTTCTACATTAGGCTTCAAGCTAATTCCTCTATAGTCATTAATAAATGCTAATTCATTGGCAACACTCTGTCCATCAATAATTAAAAATAAATTGTTTGCTTTGATAAACCATCTATACTCTGAATAACTTAGACTTGCAAAAATGCTTTGTATAGAGTAATCACCGTTTCTCAAGCAGAGTTCCCCAACATACTCTCCAATCTCTGCACCAGTTTCTATATGTTCTTTAGCGAAAACACCATAATTGACATAACCTTTACCAGTTTTTTGATAGTACAGGGGATGAGGCTTCTGAATTTTTTTGATCTCTAAATGTGGATGAACACACTTTTCTTCAATCACCCAAGAATGTTTTTCATAATCTTCGGGATTACCTGTATAAAGGTAACTACGTAAAAAACACATATTCATTTCAGAAGAAATGGATTCTCTTCCATAAGATAATCTTGTTGGCCATGACTTAGGACGCATGATCCTCCCACTAATTTATAAAATACGAATAACAATTTTCGATTTATTTAAAAACAATATTTTTTAATTTATTAAAAATGTTTTTTGCATCAAAAACAAATAACATATGTGATATATTATCTTCATAATCAATATAAATTAGAGGTTTTTATGTTAGCTCTTGTTTTAATTCTATTAACAGGCGATCTATCTGTTTGCCAAATGAATGCAAAAGATCCTATCCCCTCATGGGCAAGTTCTTCTAAATTTTTCTCTATTACACGTACCGAAGATGAACTTTCTGTAGTCTGTTCAAGTGATTGCGTTCCAGATGAAATAAAATGTGAAAAAGATTGGATTGCTTATAAAGTAGTAGGCCCTTTGGACTTTGGTCTAACTGGAATTTTAGCATCTATTGCTAAACCACTTGCTGAAGCAAACATCAGTATTTTTGCTATCTCTACCTATGACACAGATTATATTCTCATTAAAAAGGCTCATCAAGCGGACAGTATTGAAGCACTTAAAAATGCAGGATTCACTATTGAGCTCCAATGTTGCAATAAGCACCCAGCATAACTTATCGAAAACTTTCTATTAACTACTGAGTTCATAAGTATGAAGTACCTCTCTATATTGCGCTGCTTGCTGTGTAAACTTATCCCGTAGATCGATTAAGGCTTTGAACTCAAAGTTTATTAACCCTAAATTACTTTCTACTTCTTTCCATTTTTCATCTGTAACTTTTTCTTCCTCTCTTTTTATCTTTAATTTGTTAATGATATCACAACATTTGACCTCTGATTCAGCTAATACATTCTCAGCCAAAATCAAGCCTTTTTTACATTCATCTACCCAATCTTTTAATGCAGACAATCTTGTATTTATTACAGTGATATCAACCACTTCTGTTAAAGTAAATAACCTCTCAAGCTCCCTTTGATGCGCCTCTGCATCCATAATTTTAATGGTTAATAAAGGTGGAGCCTTCTTATTGAGCAATCTCTCCGCATGGGCTACTCTACTGTCATGCTGTAATTGTGCTTTTTCAACTTTTACTTGAAGACGTTGCGCTAAACTTTCATCTCTTTTATACCACATGCCCTCTTGTATTTTAAAAACTACGGCAATTTTTTCCTGCAATTGCATCTTGATATCTTGATACATTTTAGGTAATGTTGCCTTCATAGATTCTGAAAGTGGAAAAAAATGCATATTTTCAATTAATTGATTAATTTTTTGAGTCAATGCATCCCTTTGGGCTGGCAGCTCCCTGATACTAGTCGAAGAATAACTAGACAAAGGACTGCTGGTAATTGTCGTCGACATACTAAACCTAATGATTATTTTTATACGGGCGTCGACTATACATAAAAACTTTAAATAAAATAAATATAAAAATTGAATCTCATTTAATTAAAACCCAGAATTAACCTTTGCGATATGCACCCATCATGACATACTCAAGAGCTTTCGCAGCTTTTGGGTGCTTTTGTTTAAATGCAAGCTCTAAATACCTAATAGATTCATCATGCGAAAAAACGCATCCAAGCCCCTGACAATAACAAACGCCCAAGTTATACTGAGCATCTGCATGACCTTGCTTAGCAGCAAGTGTAAAATAATGAACGGCTTCTTCGGCTTTTTTTTCAGTTAATAAAATAACAGCTAAATTATGTTGAGCATCTGCAATGCCTGCTTCTGCTGCTAATCTAAAATAACCCATAGCAAGCTCTTTACAAGGCTCAGATAAAAAACCAAATGCATAATAACAACCTAGCATATAATTAGCTCGCGGATGATCTTGCTTAGCAGCTAGCTGAAAATACTGGTGAGCTTGGTGATAACATTTAGATATACCTATTCCCTCATGCAAACAAATACCTAAGTTGTATTGAGCTTTTGCATGACCTAAATCTGCAGCTTGCTTTAAATACATTATTGCTTTTTCATCAATAGGAGGGGGTAGTTGACCACACACCTCTTCCCCTTCAAAACAAGCTTTAGCTTTTTGATAAATAGCTTCTTTTTCCATTTCTTACCAATTTTTCAACTATTAAATATTCAAAATATTACCTAATATAGCTAAAAATTCTCTAGGAGAATCCCATGCAATTTCTTCATCTTGCACTTGCTATCTTAGTTGTAGTTATTTGGGGATTTAATTTTGTTGTCATCCAAATAGGTCTACAAGAAATTCCACCGTTACTTCTTTGTTTTTCTCGCTTTTTCTTAACTAGCATCCCCGCTATTTTTTTTGTTAAAAGACCACAAATACCTTTTAAAATGCTCCTTCTATACGGACTTACAATGTTTGTATTACCCTTTTCTCTACTTTTTATTGGTATGCACGCTGGTCT
>JBAWWQ010000181.1:0-3722 GCA_037146655.1 Chlamydiota bacterium
GATAAGATTGTCTTCAAGTCCTACAAGAAAGCAAACAGGGAATTCTAAGCCTTTAGCGCTATGAAAAGTTAATAAATTCACCTGGTCATTGGAGTGTTCTCGAAGGCGAGAAAATTTTTTCTCATCTAATAAAGTTGTACTTAAAAAATCTTCTAAAGAAGCATTTTCTTTATTTTCTTCTTCATATGTTTTAAGAAGTGTAATGCACTCTTCCACATTTTCCCATTTGAAATCTTGCATTTTTTCGCTTTTTACTTCTGTATGGATCGCAGCTTTATAGTTGATTGTTTCTACAAGCCACTGCATAGCTTCATGTAGAGGTTTTGTGTCAAAAGCTTCGAAAGCATTTTCCATAAGAGCTACAAAAGACACAATACTTTGATGGGCTTTTTGTGAAAGCTCATGGATCAGCTCTTGGCATGAGCTATCGTCTTTTGCTATAGATTGCAGTAGAGTCCATAAAGGGATATTTAGGCTTCTATTTTTGGCTGTAAGTAGATCAAGAGCATGTTCTGAAATGCCGCGTCTTGGGTAGTTAATAATACGAAGAAGAGAGGACTGGTCTAAAGGATTAGAAATGACTTTTAGATAGGCTAGCAAATCTTTAATTTCACTTTTTTCATAAAGTTCAGTTCCACCAAAAACTTGATAAGGGATCCCCTTTTTCCAAGAGTCACCATCTTTCCAAGAGGCTTGCATTAAAGCAATTTCAAAAGCTCTAGAAAGTTGATTTGAGCGGTATAAGATAGCAAAATCTTTCCATTTATAAGAGTACTCAGATTTAAGTTCTATAAGACGGGCAATAACAGCTTCTGATTCCTCTTTTTCGGCAGGAGCATGAAAAATATAAAGAGGATGCTCTTTTGTTTTTTGGCTCCATAATGTTTTATGATGCCTTTGATGATTATGTTCAATCACAGCATTAGCAGCTTCTAGAATATTTTTTGATGAGCGGTAGTTTTGTTCTAACTTGATGAATACATCATGTTTAAATTCTAAAATATGCTTGATGTCGGCTCCTCTCCATCCGTAGATCGATTGGTCATCATCACCGACAACACATAAATTGTTGTATTTAGCAGATAGGAGGGAGGCTAGTTCGTATTGCTGAGGATTAGTGTCTTGATATTCATCAATCATAATATAGCGAAATCTATCTTGATAACTAGCTAAGACTTGAGGGTGAGACTGAAATAATTTAACGCTTAAGGAAATTAAACTATCAAAATCAACAGCATTATAAGCTCGAAGTGTCATTTCTAGGTTTTGATGAAGATTTTCTATAAATTGTTTTTGCCAAGCCGATGCATAAGCTATCGAAGCGTCTTGAGAGGAGGAGCCTTTTTGTTGCCGCTCTCTAAGTAGAGTCATCGTGGATTCTAAAGAGGGTAGTTGTCCATCATGTTCTAATAAAGATTGGGTAAGCTGCGTTGTGATCCGTTTAATGTCTTGCTCATCATAAAGGCTAAAGCGTTTTGTATAACCTAGTTTATCGATGTTTTCCTTGAGGATTTGCATGCAAAAACTATGGAATGTACAAAGGGTGATCTGTTTTGCTTTTTCTTTGGATAAAATCTTAGCTACCCGTTCTCGCATTTCTTGGGCAGCTTTATTGGTGAAAGTCAGGCCTAGCAGAGCTGATGGGGGGACTTTTTCGTTTTCAATTAAATAAGCCATTCTATAGGCAAGAGTGGATGTTTTGCCACTGCCTGCACCTGCTAAAATAAGAATTCTTCCACCGGCTGTAGAAACAGCGCGTTGTTGTTCTTGATTGAGGTGGTGAGCTCCAATTGTATGAAGAGAGTTTTTCACAAGACTTTAGATTGTAAAAGATTTGCAAATTCTTCTAAAATTAACAAAGAAGAAGCTTCTTTCGCCAAAAATCTTGGTCGTATATGGACTGTGAGATTTTGAACTAGTTGACTAGCTGACTTTCTAAAAGCTTCTCTGACTATACGTTTAAAACGGTTTCTTTCGTGAGCTTTACCGTATTTTTTTGTCACAGTAATACCTAGCTTCGGGGAAGATTGATTTCCTTCATAATAGTCGATAGCTAGATATTTTCCAGAAATAGTTGCACTTAAACTTCGTACTTTTTGATATTCTGAACGTTTTAGCAACCTAGACGATTTAGAAAATTTACAGGTCACAATGCTAGTCTTTTTCGTCCTTGTCTTCTGCGACGATTAATGACTCTTCTTCCGCCAACAGTTTTCATTCTTGCACGGAACCCGTGAGTAGATGCTCTGCTACGCTTGCTTGGTTGGTATGTACGCTTCATGTTGATTAAATCCTCGATTAATTAAGGCAAAATCTTACATTTTTTTGAAAAATAGAGCAAGAGGATTTCTTCGGCTTGGTGGGGATAGAAAAAAAAGTGAGGAATTCCCCTTGAAGCTCTTGTGAAGAATTCGTCAATTCGTGTAGACTTGTGGACTTATGTGATCAAAAAATTTTTAAGGAAAAAACCGATGAAAGTAAGAGCCTCTGTAAAAGCAGATCCCTCCAAGGGCGATAAAGTGGTCAAAAGAAGAGGGAGAGTCTATATCATCAATAAAAAGGATCCAAATCGCAAGCAACGGCAAAAAGGTCCTGCAAAGAAAAAATAATAAGGTGAATGTCGATGACAAGAAAATCTTTGATAGAAAGAGAGAAACGTAGAGTTGAGAAAGTTAACGCTGGATGGGCTAAGCGTGCTCAGTTGCGTGAGATCGGTAAAGATCTAACTGTGAGCGATGAAGAGCGTACTGAAGCGCAAATTAAATTGAGCAAAATGCCTAGGGATACTTCTCCTATTAGAAGAAGAAATCGCTGTCAATTGACGGGGAGACCTAGAGGATTTTTAAGAAAATTCAAGCTATCTAGACTTTGTTTTAGAGAGCTTGCCAATAGCGGTAACATCCCAGGCGTTGTTAAAGCTAGCTGGTAGATTTTTAATTGATAGTTTAAAAACGCGAACTTTAGAGGTTAAATCTAGTTCGCGTTTTTTTTTAAGAAGGCTCAGGTTTGGTTTCAATCAAAGAAAAGTAATCTGTAAGTTGACTTAAGATTTCCCACTGCTCGAGCTCTGCATTCCATACATAAGAAGATTTTGAGAGATTTCCTTGAGCATATTTTGTTTTTAAAGCATGAAAGCTCATAGGGCCTATTTGTTTTCCAGTTTCATCTAAAAAATACCACAACTGTTTTGTCATAGGATGGGTGTCGTGTTTATCTTCTTTTTTAATTTCGATGGTTATTGTGGAAGAAGAAGGGTCGCTAGGGATTTTTTTAGGAAGTAAAAACAAGGCAAGTAAACCAAGTAAGCCAAAAAAGAATCCTATAAAAAACCAAACCACAGGTGATCGACCTCTTTTTTGGTGAGCAAAGTAAGCTGTAAGAGCTCCTATGCATAGAAAGTAGGGGATAAGGAGCTTTAAACTGGGCAGATCTGCCATAACGACCTTTTGTCAAATCAGTGAATAATTTAGTGTAGTATACAAGGGGATAATTTTAAATAGCGCTTTATTTTTTCTGCAAACTATCTAGGTATTAATTCAAAAAAAAAGAGTTTTTAGTCTTTTTCGTAGAATACAACATGAGCTGTTTGAGCTGCGGCTTCAGCTTCTGCTTCTGTAATTTCTTTTGATTGGGCATCATTAAAAAGATGCCAAGTATTTCCATCTCGACGATAAGACACAAAGTGACCACCATCAGATCCATCACCTAAATGACAGATAAAG
>JBAWWQ010000182.1:0-3717 GCA_037146655.1 Chlamydiota bacterium
AGTGAATGCACCACTAAAAACGGAGGGAATATAAGATTCTTTTTCTTTTGATTCTTCTAGCCCTTTCCATACAGGGAAACAAGTAGGAAAGGCTAAAATTTTTAGAAAATAGGTGTTAGGTTGTTCGAGTCGGACATGAAATGTTTTGTTGTTTTCAACATAAATACCTATTTCATCTAAGGAGATTAGTCCAAGTTTGGCTAGCCTTGCATTTTTAATGGGGTAGAGAAAATAGGCGTTAAGGGCATTAAAACTAGGGCTTAGAATTTTTTTCCAAGAAGCTTCGAAATCGTAAGAGGTGATGGGTTCTCCGTTAGACCATTTTGCTTCTTTTAAATGAAATGTATATTTTGTATGGTTTTTTGAGATTTTAATAGATTCAGCAAGACTTAAAGAAATGCTTCCATCAGCTTCTAAATGAGTAAGCCCTTCGTAAAGAAGGTTGATGATAGAGCAAGATACTGGATCTGCATTTTTTCTAGGATCTAAGGTGATGGGGTTGTATTTAACACTGATATGGAGTTCATTTTGGTTTGAAGGAGGAGGTGGGGGCGAAGGGGAACAGCTTATGCAAATTAATAAAATATATAAGACTATACAATAAGGCATTAGTAACATGAATCAGGCAATTATAAATCAATGTGAGTATAGGAGCGGAGGTTTTTTTTTTCCATGGGAATCCCTAAGGGGATTCTTTTTTTAATAAGGCAATTTTTTCGTAGGTGTATGGGATTAGTTCGGGGTAATGGTTTTTCAGCCAAGGAATAAGCTGTCTAGTCACTTTTTTTAATTCGTGATTATAAAAATAGGAGAGATCTTTTTTAGGATCTTTGATGAGTCCCCCAATATCAATAGAAACTATTTGATCATCGATAAGTCCAAAGTTGTTTAATAGATTAGGATCCTTATCTGTAAACCCTTTAAGCCGTCTTGCAATAAGATGATCAAACAGCTGATCAAGAAGTATTTTAGCTTCTTGATCTTCATGGGCAGCTTTTAGCTTGAGAAATTTTTTAGCAGTGGAATCAGCATGTTTTTGTAGAATAAACGTCATAGAATTTAAAGCTACATCATAGCGTTTGCCTAGGCGATTGTATAAGGTGATGTTAGAGCTATATTTTGGGTTAGGCATAAGCTCTAGATTGATCACACCAGTTTCTTCGCTTAGTTCATTTATGCAGAAACAGCAGCTTTTGTAAGTTGAGCGAAGACCTTCTTGTCTTAAGCGGATCCAATTTGTTGTAAAAGGCAAAGAGATCTTACCTAGATACTGAGGTGTTTTCCATCGATGATGATTGAAAAATTTTAAGACAAATTTTTTGTCTTGGCTTACAAAAACAAAGCACTGGCTTCCTGAGGCTAAGTAATAATAAGGTTGATTTAAAGCTTCTTGTGTTAAGGGAAGATCTAAACAGCTACTTTGTAGACTTAAGTGTTCTATTTTTGATAGATTTTTAGGTGTAGAGATTTTATATAAGTAAAATCCATCTACGACTTTATCATATCCTTTTAAGATAAGTAGTGAAGCAAGAAAAGAGTAACAGAGGTTTTTGATTTTTAATCGAATCAATTTAATCCTCTAATGTCGGTTGTATATATAGGTAGTTACTTTCTCAAATAGAAAAATTTAGCATGCATCTTATTTAAGAACAAGAATTCATCAAGAGGGATGTGAGCTTCAAGAGATTTTTTATCTACTATATTACCAAATTTATCAAGAGTTTGACCATGTTTTTTATATATTACATAAGGGTTTTCCTGACCTAAGTGGTGTATTATATGCACAAATAATCTTTTTTATGCAGATAAACCAGGATTTGACTGTACTATATGTATTATATATAAGCAGCATTATAAACATGTGTGTTACAACCTAAAAGCTCTTATAATTAGGATTTTATGAAAATATGGTTGTTAGTTTTTTATGCAGTAGCTCGCGTTATTCTTGAATTTCCCAGAGTATATAGCTGTCTAGCTGTTATAATTTAAGCATAAGTTACGGAATGGTTGGTTTTTCGCACGGCGTTATGCTGTCTTAAAGTCCGCGCAACAAACGTGATTTAGTAGTTTTGGTGCGAGATTTCTTGTACGAGATTTCTAGAAATAAAACCTCCTTTTTATATAGAATAAACTCCTTTCTGTAAGAGGATCCCCTAAGAGGGAAAAGAAAAAATAGACCTTATAGATGACGAAAAGAGTTCAAAAGAAGAGGGAAGTTTAAGTATGGCATATAGATTAGCAGGTAAAATAGCGCTCATCACTGGAGCTGCTCAAGGGATAGGAAAGGCGTGTGCTGAATTGTTTGCTAAAGAAGGTGCTTTTGTTTTTGTTTCGGATATCAACGATGAGTTAGGAATAAAAACAGTCCATCGAATTGGTTCTTTTGCTCAGTATTTGCATTTGGATGTTGAAAATGAAAATGACTGGAATAGAGCAATCCAACAGATTATTAAAGAAAAGAAACATTTAGACATTCTAGTTAATAATGCTGGCATTACGGGATTTCAAGAAGGATTTGGACCGCAAGACCCAGAGAACGCCTCTTTGGATAGCTGGAGAAAGGTCCATGCAGTCAATTCTGATGGTGTCTTTCTTGGTTGTCAGAAAGCTATTCAAAAAATGAAACACTCTAAAGTTTCAATAGTCAATATCTCGTCTAGATCTGGTATTGTTGGGATTCCTGGTGCAGCTGCCTATGCAGCTAGTAAAGCTGCAGTTCGCAATCATACAAAGAGCGTTGCTCTTTACTGCTCTGAGCAAGGGTATGATATTCGTTGTAATTCCATTCATCCAGCAGCTATTTTAACACCCATGTGGGAACCAATGCTTGGCACTGGTCCTGAAAGAGAAGAAAGATTAATTCAATTTGCTAAGGATATTCCTATGCGCAAGCTTGGATCTCCTGAAGATGTAGCCTATGCTGCGGTGTTTTTAGCTTCCGATGAAGCAAAATACATTACCGGTATTGAGCTCACTATTGATGGAGGCATTCTCGCAGGAAGTAGTGCTTCTCCTCAGCGGGAGAAACAGTAGCATACATTTAAGGAAAAGGTTGGCGGGATCATGACATAGAAGATCATTTTGATCGTTCAAAGCTGCCGCAATAGTTTTTTCTTTTTAGTTTCCTCTGAGAGGATATCTTTACTCAGGAAGAGGTTCCTTATACCTACTGATTAGAAAGCCACAGCCGTAACCTGTTAGAGACAGTAGTACGCTTAGGATCTCTTTAGGGAAGACCGTAGGATAAAGTCTAAATAGACAAAAGCCTAAACCTCCAAAAATAAAGGCTAGGAGGGCAGAACGGAAGTGCCCTTGTTTTTTAAAGAAAGCAAAGAAGATAGGGATAAACAAGCAGCTAACAGAGAGTTCATAGCTTTGAATAAGTAGATCAACAATGTTATCAAAGTAAAATGCGCAAAATATAGCAAATATAGAGATAAGGCAGGTTAGAGCTTTTGCTACAAATAAGGGCTGGCTTTTATAGAAAGAGGGTATTTTAAAGTCACTTGCTAGATTGGAGCTAATAGCGCTCATCAAGGAGGTGGCTGTTGAGATGATAGCTGCTAAAATAGCACATGCTACAAGAGCGGTCATAGAAGGGTTTGTAATTTTTTCAATAACAGTCATTAAGACACTTGATCCTTTCGGGACAACAAGGCCTAGGTTTTTTGCTAAGACTCCAAAAAAGACAGGTATGACACAAAGAACCATTGTTTG
>JBAWWQ010000183.1:0-3683 GCA_037146655.1 Chlamydiota bacterium
TCCTTAAGAGAGCAGATCCTCCACATGAAGGATCCAATCAAACTTATCGAACTTTGCAAAGAGCATGGGTTTTAAAAAAAACCATTAAAATCCTGGTATTTTTATATTCAAATATTGTAAATACTGTCCTAACGACTAGTAATGACTAATTTTGATTAAGTAAGTTGTAAATTTAAGGAAATACTATGGACTTGAAGATAAAAGATGTAGCAGAACTTCTTAACGTATCAGAAACCACAATTCGTCGATGGTTAACAGAGGGAAAGATTCCTGCATATCGTATTCATCATCAATATCGTTTTAGTCGTATGGAGATAGAAAATTGGGTGATGAGTTGTCGGTTAAAACAATCTAAGGGAAATTTTCTTCCCATAGAAGAAGAACAGATTTATCCTGTAGTAGGTAAGAAAAATGCGGCTGAAAAAGAAGAGTCTTCTATGGGACAGCAGCAGTTTAGTTTGTTTAGAGCAATCCATAGAGGCGATGTCATTACTGATGTGAAGGCTACAACAAAAGAAGGGATTATAAAAGAGACTGTTCAAAAAATTGAAGGACTTTTAAGCCTTGATGCTAATGTCTTGACAGATCTTTTATTAGATAGAGAGCGTTTAATGCCGACAGCATTAAATAATGAGATAGCTGTTCCTCATACAAGGGAGTTTTTAATTAAAAAACCTTTTGATGTAGTTGTGGTTGTTTATCTTGAAAAACCGATAGATTGGGGCGCTTTGGATGAAAAGCCTGTGCATACTTTATTTTTCTTGTTTGCATGTGATGACAAACGGCACTTACATTTGCTTGCTAAAATCGCTCATTTGATTAGTGAAGAAGGGGCTTTAGGGTATTTACAACAAAGACCTGAAAAAGCTGAGCTTTTAGAGTATGTCAAAGAGTGGGAAGCGGGTATTAAGCAAGCTAGATAATCTAGCTTGCTTCACAACTTGGATACCTTACAAAGCCTTAGGTTTTGACTTTTTGGGTTTTTCTCCACCAGATACTGTTAAGAGTTTAGTGTCTTCTTCTTCTACGACTTTTTCTTCAGTAGAGGGTAGATTTTTAAGAACTATTTTATCATCTTCTACAATGCCCATTAAGGAGTAATGTCCTTCAGGATCTTTGAGAACAAGTTCTGCAAGTGGGTCTTCTATATACTGCTCGATGCAGCGACGTAAAGGTCTTGCCCCCATTTCTGGTTGATAGCCTTTATTCACAAGGAATTCTTTAGCTTCTTTACCAAGCTCTAAGATGATATGTTTTTTTACAAGGCGTTTTTGAAGTTTTGCTATTTCTATATCGATGACATTAACAAGTAAATTCTTATCAAGAGCGCGGAAAATTACAACGCTATCTAGCCTATTAATAAATTCTGGCTTAAAGTGTTTTTTTACGGCTTTATCGATTTTATCTTGCATCGTTTTATAGTCAGGTATTCCTTCTTCTACACCAAAACCGACTTCTGTAGTTCTACGAATTAAATCAGAACCTAGATTCGAGGTCATGATAATAATTGTATTTCTGAAATTGATTTTTCTACCAAAAGAATCAGTAAGACGTCCTTCTTCTAAAATTTGCAGTAAGATATTCATGACATCAGGATGCGCTTTTTCTATTTCGTCAAATAAGACAACAGAGTAGGGGCGCTGGCGCACTTTTTCTGTAAGTTGACCACCTTCTTCATGTCCTACATATCCAGGAGGAGATCCTGTCATGCGGCTAACAGCAAATTTTTCCATATATTCAGACATATCTACTTGAATAAGAGCATCCTCTCCTCCAAATAGATGTTTTGCTAATTGTCTTGCTACTAAAGTTTTTCCGACTCCTGTTGGACCTAAGAATAAGAAGGCTCCAATTGGACGATTTGGGTCTTTAATATCTGCACGGGATCTGCGTATAGCTTTACATACGGTATTCAGAGCATCATCTTGCCCGATAATCTCTTGTTTAAGAGTCTCTGTCATTTTAAGAATTTTAGTTGTTTCACCCTCTGTTAGGCGGCTTACAGGAATCCCTGTTTGCTTAGCTACAATTAAAGCGACATCATCCTCATCTACGATAACTTTATGTTCTTCTTTGTTTTTTTCCCAATCTAACCGAAGTTGTTGGAGAACTTCTCTAGCTGTTTTTTCTTTATCACGTAGTTTCGCTGCTTTTTCATATTCTTGTTTGCTAATAGCAGATTCTTTAGCATTTTTTAATTCTTCAATTTCAGCTTCGTGTTGGGTAATCTCTGCAGGTTGGTGTAATACAGAAATACGTGCTTTAGCTCCAGCTTCATCAATTAAATCGATTGCTTTATCTGGTAAAAATCTTCCTGTAATATAACGATCGGAAAGAAATACAGCGGCATTGACCGCTTGATCTGTATAAGAACACTTATGATGCTCTTCATATTTGGATTTAAGGCCAAATAGAATTTCACAAGATTCATCAAGTGATGGGGGTGTAATAACAATTTTCTGAAAACGTCTTTCTAAAGCAGCATCTTTTTCGATATGCTTGCGGTATTCGTCAATAGTGGTAGCTCCAATAATTTGGATCTCCCCACGAGATAAAGAAGGCTTTAAAATATTGGAAGCATCAATAGCGCCTTCGGCAGCCCCAGCTCCAACAATTGTATGTAACTCGTCAATAAACAGTAAAATATTGCCGTTTTTTTTGATTTCATCCATCACAGCTTTAATACGTTCTTCAAACTGCCCTCGATATTTAGTTCCTGCAATCATAAGGGTTAAATCTAAGGCAATTAACCGTTTATTAATTAAATGATCTGGAACTTCTCCGTTGACAATAGCATGAGCTAATCCTTCAACAATCGCTGTTTTACCAACGCCTGCTTCTCCTATAAGAACCGGATTGTTTTTGCGTCTTCGACATAAAATAAGGGTAAGTCTTTCTACTTCGGCTTTTCTTCCGATGACAGGATCTAACTTACCTTCTCTACATAGCTCGGTTAAGTCATGACCATAAGCTTTAAGTGCGGGCATTTTTTCAGAAGAGTTCATTGACCCAGCATTTATTTTGTCAGGGCTTGTTCTAGGAGCAGTTGGTCCGGCTTGCGATGTCATGCCCATAGGAGGAAGCTGTAAGTTAAATGTCTCTAACTCTTTAAGTACTTCTTTTCGTACTTCTTTTAGATTGATGTTAAGGTTTTCAAGGATTTGTGCGGCAATGCCGTCTGTTTGTCGTAAAAGTGCCAAAAGTAAATGCTCTGTTCCTACATAGTTGTGATTTAAGCTCGCAGCTTCTTCATTAGCGAATTCGAAAGCTTTTTTCACTTTGCCTGTCAATGCAGGATCACCATATACTTGAATTTCAGGGCCGAAACCTACAAGACGTTCTACTTCACTAAGTACAGTCTCATAATCAATATTGAGATTTCTTAAGACGTTGACAGCAATACCTTGTCCAAGCTTAAGAAGACCTAAAAGCACATGCTCTGTCCCCAAATAATTATGGTTCAAACGCTGAGCTTCTTTCTTCGCAAGTTTAATGACTTGTTTGGCTCGATTGGTAAATTTATCAAACATGTTAGACCCTGCTTATATTAAATTTTTAGCGATCGATAAAGGAGATTAAATATGGTAATTCCCAGCTAATTAAGCACTTAAAATATACCATAGCTCATGCTATCCCTGCTACAAATTTCATTCTATGGGCATGTATTGATTTTTGTAAATTAT
>JBAWWQ010000184.1:0-3674 GCA_037146655.1 Chlamydiota bacterium
GATATTAGAACCCATCAAGATTTTTTTGCGTATAAAATTATTGATGACAATAGAGACAGCTTAGTAAAAGTGCAAGTGGGATCTACTTTTTATTCTCCGATAGATTTGTCTTCTTTTATTTTGGCAGAATTAAAAAAACGCGCCGAGCATATTTTAAAAACACCAGTTACTAAGGCAGTCATTACGGTGCCAGCTTATTTCAATGATACACAACGTCAAGCAACACGAGATGCAGGAAAACTAGCAGGGCTAGATGTTTTACGTATTATCAACGAACCTACCGCAGCCAGTTTGGCTTATGGTTTAGGAATGGATCCTACGGAAGATAAAACCATTGCTGTATATGATTTAGGCGGGGGTACTTTTGATATTTCTATTTTAAAAATTTCCAATGGTGTTTTTGAAGTACTTAGTACCAATGGAGATACTTATTTAGGTGGAGACGATTTGGACAGAGCGATAATTGAATACTGGATGAAAGAAATGGGGGTAGCTGATTTAGAGGATCATAAAATTTTAAAACAACAATTAAGACTGGCGGCTGAAAAAGCAAAAATAGTTTTATCTAATGCTGATTTTTTTGAAACAGATTTTGCTGGAGAAAAAATTTCTATCACTAAAGAAGTATTTGAAAACTTAATCGCTCCCATCCTTCAAAAAACAATGGATTGCTGCAGTTTGGCTATGAAAGATGCAGCTTTGGATATTGCAGCTATTAATACGGTGTTGATGGTGGGAGGAAGTACGCGCGTTCCTTTGGTTAAAAAAACAGTAGCTACATTTTTTAATCAAGCAGTGAATGATTCAGTGAATCCAGATGAAGTGGTGGCCTTAGGTGCTGCGGTGCAAGCCGATATTTTAGCAGGCAACAATCAAAACATGTTGTTGTTAGATATTACTCCACTTAGCTTAGGCATTGAAACCATGGGTGGTTTAATGGATGTATTGCTTCCACGTAATTCAAAAATTCCAACCAAAGCTGCCAGACAATATACCACACAAAAAGATGCACAATCTGGAATTAATATTGCTGTGTATCAAGGAGAACGAGATTTAGTAAAAGACAATCGGAAATTGGGTGCTTTTACTTTGTCTGGAATTCCCTCCATGCCAGCCGGGCTTCCCAAAGTGGAAGTAAGTTTCTTAATTAATGCGGATGGTATATTGCAAGTGAGCGCTAAGGAACTAAGAAGTGGGGTAGCACAAAGTATCGATATCAAACCTCAGTATGGATTGACCGATGAAGAGGTAGAACAAAGATTATTAGAAAGTATTACCCATGCCAAGGCCGATATTGCCACTAGAGCTTTGGTGGAAGCCAGTACAGAAGCCGAGCAAATGCTTTCTGTGACCGAGAAGTTTATGGTGAAGAATGCATCCTTATTATCTAAAGACGAAATGACCGCTACAGCCAATGCCATGCAAGCTTTGCAGTTGGCTATAACCATGGAAGATAAGAACCTGATTCAGACAAAAACCGAGGAATTGAACGACCTAACCCGTCCTTTTGCCGAAAGAGTGATGGACCAAGCCATTTCTGGGGCTTTGAAAGGAAGGGGAATTGAGGACAAAAACTTATAGTAAATTTGGTATTTTCAAAAGGAATCCTATCTTTGCCTTCCAATTTTTATTTTTTAAAACACCTGAGGAGGTATATATATTATGTTAATAATTGATTCAAAAGACTGCGAGAACATTGACAAAGCGTTAAAAAAGTACAAAAAGAAGTTTGAAAAAAGTAAGACTTTGATCAACTTGCGTTCACGTCAAGCATTTGTAAAACCATCTGTTAAACGTCGTTTCGAAGTGCTTAAAGCAGTTTACAAGCAACAAATTTTCAGCGGAAAGATAGAGGGATAGAATCCTTTTAGCTCTTATAATGATATTAAAACCCAAGCTAGCTTGGGTTTTTTGTTTTTCTTCACCTTTTATAAAATATAAAGGCTCGAAAAGCAGGCTAATGATTTTAAAAACCCAAGCTAGCTTGGGTTTTTTGTTTTAACAACATGCTGTATCTTTATTAGGCAATGTCTATACAAACCCGCTATCTTCCACTGAATGCTTTTTTAGCCTATCTCCAGTTTGAGAAGCGGTATTCCATACACACCATCACGGCTTATTCCAATGACTTGATTCAGTTTTTTGATTTTGTAGCAACCCAATACGAAGGCTTGCCTTATGATCAAATTACAGGAACCATGGTTCGGTCTTGGTTGGCTTCCATGAAAGAAGAAGAAATGACTGGAAAAACGTTGAATCGAAAAATATCTTCCTTAAAATCTTTTTACAAATACCAGATCCAACAAGGGGCATTAACCAAAAGCCCTATGGAAACTGTGATTAGCCCTAAGATAAGTAAACGACTTCCCAGCTTTGTAGCAGAAAACGATATGGAACAATTGTTTTTAAATTTATCTTTTGCAGAAGGGTGGAAGGGCTATACCGAAAAAATGGTCATTCAACTTTTTTATGCCACTGGCATGCGATTAAGCGAATTGATTCAATGCAAAGAAAATCAGCTAGATGCTGCTAAAAAAATTATTAAAGTATTGGGCAAGGGGAATAAAGAAAGAATTTTACCATTGAGTCCTGAATTGGCTTTGGAGTTAAAAAAATACATCACAGAAAAACCAGCGGAAACAAAAGGCAGCCCCTACTTATTTGTGACAGAAAAAGGAAAAGCGCTACAAGCTAAGGCGGTGTATACTTTTGTGAAATATTATTTGTCACAGGTAACCACTTTGCAAAAGAAAAGTCCACACGTTTTAAGACATAGTTTTGCTACACATTTAATGAACAACGGCGCCGATTTAAATGCAGTCAAGGAATTGCTGGGCCACAGTAGTTTAGCAGCCACACAGGTATACACGCACAATACCATTGAAAAATTAAAAGAAGTTTTTTCAAAAGCGCATCCAAAAGCGTAACAAAACTCTGTCAAACAACTTGCTAAATATGACGAGTATCATAGCTTGTCATAAAGTTTTCTTAAAACATTTTTATTCTTGTAGCACTTTCAAATTTGTCGTAACTTACTAGGGTAGGTGACATCGAAGCAAACATCTATTTTAGTGCTTATTTTTTTATCCTTTAAATTTTATCTTATGAACATCAGCATTCAGACTGTGCATTTTGATGCAGACCAAAAATTGTTAGATTTTGTTCAAAAAAAGCTTGACAAGCTAACCACCTTTCACGATCGAATCACCAAAGTGGAAGTGTATTTAAAATTAGAGAGTCTGGCACATACCATAAAGGAAAAAGTGGTAGAAATTAAAATCCATATACCTAAACAAGATTGTTTTGTAAAAGCGAGTTCAAAAACTTTTCAAACATCCTTTGATCGGGCATTCGATTCCATCACCAATCAACTTAAAAAGAAAAAAGAGCGCATTGCAGCATAAATTTTATTGGATGAATACTTGGTGCCCATTGTTTCAAAACGACTTGACAATGGGCATTTTTTATTGCTCGATTTCAAGCTTTTAACCCATTAGGGGCATGAATTGGATCTTATTTTGATTTTTAGCTTGTTTTTGAGATAAAATAGTGCTCTAAAATTTTGATAAATAAAGATTTCCATTACCTTTGCCATCCCAAAATTTGGGATAGTTCTTTCATGTCTTGCCGGAATAGCTCAGTTGGTAGAGCAGCTGATTTGTAATCAGCAGGTC
>JBAWWQ010000185.1:0-3666 GCA_037146655.1 Chlamydiota bacterium
TTGGGTTGATATTTTGATGTACTATATTTGCATGTTTGTTTAAATTTGGATTTGAAATTTTCATTATAAAACAAAGAAAGCCCTTCCTTGTTTAGCTTCAAGAGAAAGTTTTGAAGATTTAAAAAAACGTTATTTTTATCTTTTAGATAAACCATCTTCTCCATTTTCTTTTCAGCTCTTAGAAACAGATAAGCATCAAACAAATTTTTTAGGTATTGACATAGAGTATTTTTCTTATAAGCAAACTGGGATGGGTGTTTTGGGGTTTCGATTTGGTAATATGGTTTTTATGACAGATATTAAAGAATATTCTAATTCAATTTTTCAAGTTATTCAGGGATGTGATATTTTAATCTTGAGTGCTTTAGACTGGGTTCCTACAAAAGCCCATATTAGTATACAAGAGGCTATAGAGATAGCTGAAAAAAGTGGAGCTAAACAGGTCTTTTTGACCCATATTGGGCACGAATTAGAATATACACTTACAAATCAAAAGCTACCACAATTTGTTCGTCTAGCGTATGATGGACTCTCTATTTCATGCAATCTTTAACAGGAGCTTTAGACCTTGGAGAACACCACCCCTCAAACAGTTAAACTTTATGATGACATTCGTTATGAACTTAAAGATTTTAAAACAGCTCTTCTTGTTGGTAGTTATCTGCTTCCTCATGGACAAGTAGCTTGTAAAGAGCACCTTGAAGAATTAGCTTCTTTAGCAGATACCTATGGATTGGAAGTTAAAGAAAAAGTTGCGTGTCATTTAAGGAAGATTGAGGCCAGGACCTATTTAGGCCAAGGGAAAATTGAAGAACTCATTGAAATGAGCAAAGCTCAAAATTGTGATATAGTGATCTTCGATGATGAAATTTCCCCCAATCAACAAAGAAATTTAGAAAAGCTTTTTCAAAAGCCCGTGATTGATCGTACAGAGCTTATTTTAGAGGTTTTTGCAAAAAGAGCACACTCAAAAGAAGCTATGTTGCAAATTGAATTGGCACGAGCATCTTATCAATTACCTAGATTAAGAAGATTATGGACACACCTTTCCAGGCAAGGTGGTAGCGCAGGTGGTGGTAGTGGTGGTTCTGGAGGGTATCTTAAAGGTGAGGGAGAGGCTCAAATTGAGATCGACCGCAGGATTTTAAAAAGAAGGATTTCAGTGTTAACAGAGCAGCTTAAGGCTGTTCGAGAACAAAGACAGACACAAAGGCAAGGGCGTTTGCGGTCTGGAGTCCCTTTATTTGCTATTGTAGGTTATACAAACGTTGGAAAATCAACTCTTCTTAATGCTTTAACAGATGCGGGTGTGCTTGCTGAAGACAAGCTTTTTGCGACTTTAGATACAACAACACGTAAGTTTGAATTGCCTAACCAACAGGAAATTCTTTTAATCGATACAGTAGGGTTTATTAGAAAAATTCCACATAAACTTGTTGCGGCATTTAAAAGTACTTTAGAAGAGGTCCTTTATACGGATGTTTTATTGCATATGATTGATGTGAGTAATCCTGCTGCTGAAGAGCAAGCAGAAGCAACTTATGCTGTCTTAAAGGAGCTAGGAGCAGATAAAAAACCGGTTATTACACTGCTTAATAAGGTTGATAAGTGCTCCGATCGTTCTATTATTTTACGGTTAAAGTTAAAGTACCCTAAAACGGTTTTGATTTCAGCTTTGAATAAAGACGGTTTTACTCAACTGATGCAGGTTATGATTAATGAGCTCCAGGCTTTAAGAAAGCTTGTAGTGGTTAAAATCCCTCAAAGTCAGTATGGGCTGGTTAGTGAGCTTATGGAGAGGGGGCGAGTGATTAGTTCAGATTATGAGGGCAATGATGTGGTTTTACAGGTTGAAATTCCTCATGATATGGAATATAAAATATTGCCTTATTTATTACAGGGTAATGCGACAGATGTTATGCAGTAGCATTACAAGGTTTAGAGAAAAGCAAGTGCTTTTATGGTCGATTTGGCAGTATCATCTGTACAAATCCACTTAGCGACTCTGGGACAAATTGACGGGCATTTGGATTGTTTAAAATAGCTGTAAGAACTATATGACAATTATTTTTGAGACTGCTGCTTGCAAACTGCAGTGCCATGCCATTTTTTTGAACAATATCTTTAATAAACTGGAAATTGTTTTTTAAGGCCTCACTTGCAAATTGCAATGCCATAGCATTTTGTTCAACGGCGTGGTTAACAGTCATCCGATCGTTTTTGAAAAGTTCATGCGCAAACTGCAAGGCCATACCGTTTTGTTTAACGGCTTGGGTAACAGTCATTGGATCGTTTTTGAAAAACTCGCTTGCAAATTGCAATGCCATAGCGTTTTGTTCAACGGCAAGGTCAACACTGTTGGCATCGTTTTTGAAAAATTCAGATGCAAACTGGAGCGCCAGGCCGTTTTGTTCAACAGCTTTTTCAACAATATCGATATCGTCTTTGAAAAATTCGTTTGCAAACTGCAGTGCCATACCATTTTGTGTAACAGCAGCTAGCACTGTGTATGAGTTGTTTTGAAATTCAGGTTGAAGATCTTTTAGTGCCAACCCATTTTCTGTTACTTGTAAAAAGGCCTCTGCAAAAGCTCTTTGAGACTCTCCTACAAATTGATGAGCTTCTCGATGTTTTAAGAGAGCTTTACCTACAATTTCTCGATCATTTTTTAATTGTTCACTTGCATATTGCAGGGCTAGGCCACTTCGTTTAACAGCGAGTTTTACAATAAGATTATCGTTTTTTAATTCTTCACTTAAATGTTGTAAAAACATCCCGTTTTTGCTGAGTATAAGACGCGCTATATCTCGATGGCCCCTATTTTCAGGGAATCTTTGAAAATAGAGACTTGGATTGGCTTTAGCATCTTTTATTTGACGTACAAAATCTTGTTGAGATGGATCGACATTGGCTTCTACCCAATTAATCGCTTTCCCTTTTTTCAATGTTATAAAAATGATATCCCTATCACCTTTAAATGCCTCCCATACATGATTGATATTTTCTAGGTCGTCCATAATGGCTAAAAATGCATGTGCAAAATCCCTTTGAGGTTCTCCTACTAAATACATCATATTCAGATCGCTGTTGAATAGATCTGATTGATAATAGAGAGCCTCTTTAATGATTTCTCTGTCATTTTTTAAGGTTTCATCTAAGAGCTGTAAGATTGCGGCATTAGCTTTTACAGCCTCTAAAATAAAAGCTCTGTCTTCTACAAGTTCATCATTTCCAAACCCTATTGCTAATTCGTTTTCTTTGATTAAAGCAAGGACTTGATCTCGATTATTTTTAAAATCATCACCCGCAAATTCTAAAGCATGTTCAGTATTTCTAATAGCTGCAGAAACTACTTCCATATCGTTTTTTAGGCGAGGGTGAGCAAATTGCAAAGCCCTACCATTTTGCGTAACAGCTGCAAGCACAATTTCTTTATTATTTTGAAAAAGAGAATCTAGTTTTTTTAATTCTATTCCATCTTCTTTAACAAGCTGGATGCAGCCTTCTTTGCTTAAGCGTAGTATTTGTTTAGCACGGATATTTCTGGCAAGAGTTTCAAATTCAGCTTGCCGAGCTATACGGGCACTTAGCATAGCAGAGTTGTCTTGAGTATCAGCTTTTCGCTTACCTCCCAGCTCTGGTATAGTTAGCCTGATTTTTTCCCCC
>JBAWWQ010000186.1:0-3664 GCA_037146655.1 Chlamydiota bacterium
CATATAAGTGGTCATGAAAAAAATGCAGAGGATACCAAAAAATATCCTTGTAAATAATAGAGCTATATTCATAGTTTTTTTGATTCCCATTTTTTTATAATTAAAAAATAGCGCCTATAGTAGCTTGTGCGCTTGGTTATCTAATTTTTATGCAAATTAAAATTTTATTATAAAACATTGTCTACTATCATTCAATCATTTCTGATTGCTTAGAAACAAACTTATGGTAATATCAAAAGTCTTAACAAAAATAAAAGGGGATAACAGTGCGAATAGGACATATTGCAGGGGTTGTGATTTCGGGATGTATTTGGCTTGGGATTGGATGTTTGCTTACTTTTAAAGGGTTGTTTTTGATTGCATTGGCTATGGCAGTTGATGCAGGTAGCAGTTATCCTCTTGTGAATATATGCACAAAGGTATTTCAAGAAAGTGAAAGAAGTATTTTGTTTTTGGTATTTTTAGCTGTGATTTTGGGTCTTTTAAAAGGAAGATTTGTTTTAGCTAATACAGTTAAAAGGACAGTAAAAAGACTATTATTAATCCCTTCGCCTTTAAAAATTCAGTATTTATTTCCATGGAGCTATGTTATTTTAATAGTTGGAATGATGAGTTTGGGGATGACCCTTAAATATTTACCTATTCCAAAAGATGTAAGAGGATTTATTGATATTGCAGTTGGCTCTGCTCTTATTAATGGAGCTCTTATTTATTTTAAGCATGCAACCTTATTAAAAATCGAGTTTGCTCGAAAAAAGAAATAAAAGGGGAGAAAGTCTGTGCTAAGTTGGTTATATTGGAATCCACATAGAGAATTGTTTGTTATTCCCTATTTAGATAGACCAATTGTTTGGTATGGGGTGTTTTTTGCTTTAGGCTTTTTAATAAGCTATTATCTTGTTTTATATCTTTATAGGGAGTTTTTCAAAAATGAGCCTTTTTTTGTTGAGTCTGACATCAAAAATTGGTCGAGGTTTCTTATGACACTTAAAAATCATAAAGAAACAACATTTCTGCATAATTTTTTAAATTCATTACCAAACCCCTTAAAAGAAAAAATCTTACAATGGGATTTAAATAAAGAAATTGATGTGCGGCTTCAAAAAGCGCTACTTTTTGGTCTGAATCATTACATAGAAGGAAGTAAGAATAAAAAAGAGGTTAGGCTAAATTTTGATCATGTATTTTCCTGTTGCATAGAAAAATTAGAGGTTAAAGCAAAAACTCTTGTAGAGAAGCAAGCTTTTTATATGATTTTAGCTACCGTTATTGGGGCTCGTCTTGGTCATATTCTGTTTTATGAACCGATTATGGAGTATGTTAGGGATCCTATTAGGATCTTTAAAACATGGGAAGGGGGGCTAGCTTCTCATGGAGCTGCGCTTGGTATCGTTATTGCTTTAGTGATTTTTCGATTAAAAGTTGTAAAGGAATATTCCAAATTAAATTTTCAAAAAATCATAGACATCATGATTATTCCAACTGCATTAGTTGGCTTTTTAATCCGTATAGGAAACTTTTTTAATCAAGAGGTTTTAGGAAAAGTTTCCGAGGTTCCTTGGGCTATTATTTTTGGTAACCCAGCTGACGGTGGCCGAGTTCTTCCAAGACATCCAGCCCAGTTATATGAGGCGGGATTTTATTTTGCTTTATTTTTTATTTTATGGAATTTAAGAAAAGCAAAACTTATGCAAGTTTCTGGTAGATTAGCAGGATTTGGGATTACAGCAATTTTCTTGTTTCGATTTTTTATAGAGTTTGTAAAAGAAGAGCAAAGTTTTTATCAAATTGCCTGGATGAATATGGGTCAACTTCTTAGTCTGCCTTGGATAGGTATTGGAATCAGTCTATTTTTTGCAGAGAGGTTTTTTATAAAACGCTCTCATGAAGTGATTTCTGCCTAGGTTAAATTTTCTAATTGTTTTCTAGAAATAGGGGTAGCTGGAAGAATGGATTGACATCTAGCTTCTAAAACAATTAAAGATTCTTCCCGAGATTTTTTAGGGTAGCGCGTTTGAATATCGTCCCAATGCCACCTGATAAAACAGTCTAATGAACTATCTTGAGGTTCACTTAAATAATGATACCAAAAATAGTAGTGTAAAATTGCAACCCTATTTTTTAGATGATTCACATCAAAAATTCCTGAGGGATATTTTTGAAGAAAAAGACGTGCAGCATTTTCCATTAGATCATCAATTTCTTGTTCGTTTTCTTTCCAATGAGGAATTAAAGCATTAAAAATAGGAGTATTTTGATCAAAGTGAATCCATCGACAGAGCATGGTATTTTGAATGGTCCAGGTATAGATTTTATGCTCAATATCTTCCCATAGAGAATTAGATTCTTCCACTGAGTTTCTGCATAGCAGAGTTTTTGTTTTTTTAAAAGACTCTATAATATGATAAATTCTATTTTTGAACCCATAATGAGGGTAATCTAAAAGGCAATTAGAAAGTTCTTCGTGTAAAATTGATGTGTTTTCTTGAGTTAAGAAAGAGGATTTAACATGGAAAATTTTCCAAATGACAATTTCAAGGTCTTCAAGGCAATCTTCTTTCCATACAGGGAGCTTTTGTGACATTAAAAAAGTTGAGATGATTGTGGATTCGATTTTTTTATAAGAAGAAAAATCTTCTTTTCTTTTTAGAAAATGCATTTCAGCACGAATAAAAGCAAAAACACTTTGAGAAATTTGGGGATGAGTTAAAGGTGTGTTTTTTGTTAGATGGTTGTAAGCAAGCTTTATAGCCTCTTTAAGTTGAGCCAAGCTTATGTCTTTAGGTAGAGAGTTTGCAAGCAAGTAAAGAATAAGAATCCTTTGAGTTGTTTCTATTCGACTAGCTGCTGTTTCTATCGTTTTACTAGGATGGCTAAAAACTATTTGATTTTCAATAAAACTATGAAGAGCCTGTTTTTGCTCTTGATTGAGACGTTCATGTAAGGAAAGTTTAGGATAGAGATGAAGTGTTAGTAAGGTAGCTAGATTTTGATAAAGAGTTTCCGCAGAGGTTTTTTGTGCAAATAGTTGAAGTTGCTTTAATTTTGCAGCGACAGCTTCTTGCAGTGCTTTTTGCGGGGTCGTTGGGGATTTAGCTATAGTTTCTAATGTCATCTTAATGATGAGTTTGTCTATTCCATCGTAAGCATCGTCAATGTTTTTTGAAGTTTGAGCAGTGAGTTGGGGTAGTAAATGTTTTTGTACAGACCAAATGGATTTAGTAAGGTGGTCTATCCGAGGTTTTGTTCCATCTAAGGTAGCTATGCACTCACTGATTTTGACAGCTAATTGATTAGCTATATTGTAATGAGGTAAATTAGCAGGTGTTTTAGAAGGGTATCCACGAAGATTTTCTTTAATCATAAATTCTATGTTGAGTTTGCCTTGTGCATCAACAGCTTCTTGATGAGAATTAACTTTTCCATAGTAATATGAGACTTTTTCCCAAACCTTTTTAATAGAAGCAACGCCTAATCTGTATTTAGGGAACTTAATTTTAAACTCAGGGAGGATTTTAGCTAATAAATCTGTTTGGATTTTATTAGACCATTGTTTGCTAGATCCGTGTTTTTCAACTTCTTGTTTAATTTTTTTAGATAAAAACAAACTTAAATCAGAAAATGGATCATGAAATTCTTCTGTTTCATCAATAGGATATAAGGG
>JBAWWQ010000187.1:0-3641 GCA_037146655.1 Chlamydiota bacterium
GATGTGTTTTTTTCAGCTCCAAGCACTCCAATAAGCTCTCGATCTAGTACACCTACGGTAGAGCAGCTTTCTGAATCTGAGGCAGAAACTCAATCGATTGCTCTAAATGCTTTATCAAATCCAACTCCTGACATAGAAAATCCAAATAGGAGATTGTTTGGCAATGTAGTTCAAGTCTATAGTAATTTAATAGAGCGTGTAAGGTCTACTGAGTTCACAACATTATCTGACGACGCGAAATTAGATCTTTTTATTGAGTGTTTAATTGGAGATGATACAAATGATTTCGAAAAAGCCAGTATCACATTTGGATTAATACAAAATCCAGTTCCTGAAGAAGATAGAGATGATTTTATTTTGCAAGTAAGGTCTTTAGTGACTCATGACATGGCTTCTGCTCATAAGACTGAGGTCATAGTACTATTAGCAGAGATGTCAAAGGAAGAAAGAGCTAATTTTGTTTTGCAAGTAAGGTCTTTAATGACTCAGGACATGGATGGTTATAATAGATATTGTGTTACAATAGCTTTAAAAAGGGTAAATAGTGATCATAGGGATGATTTTGTTAACCAAATAGTATCTATAGTTAGGTATGAAAGGATGGATCAGAATCGAGTGGAGTGCATAGAAGTGCTAGCACGAATGTCTGTAGAGGATAGAGCTAATGCTATTAGCGAATTAATTAGCTATTTGAATAGTAATGCTGCCACTCATGTTGAAGAGGATTTTATTGTCGATGCCGATTGTGATTTCCAAACGCAGTCTATTCAACTCCTTTTAAATTTTTTTGAGCAGATTCTAGCGAATAATCATCGATTACCAAGAGTACAGTATACTGGATCTAAGGGAATTGATGCAGGTGGGCTTACACGAGATTTTATAAGTAGGCTTTTTCGATCGCTTTGCGGTCAAACTTCTCGTCTACCAATGAAAATTGAAGATGAAGGTCTTTTATTAAAATATGATAAAAAGGCTTCTTTGTCTATAGATGAACAAATTGCATCTTTTAAAGCGATAGGAACAATTTTTGGTGCGGCGTTAGTTAATCAAGGTTTTACAACAGGGTTATACTTTCACCCTGTTATGTTTAAAATGATCAGTAGCCTTTCCTTAGACGAGATAGATGGTGTACCAAATAACTTAGATAATCCACAAATGTTGCACAAGCCTTTAAAACCACTACTTATGGCGTTATATCCAGCTCAGTTTCCAGATGCGGATGCGCTTGATGAAGCTTTAGCTAACAATACGGAGCTAGAGACTCTAGGGACAACTGTGAGTGAGTTTTTAGATGACTATCCTGAACTTGAACAGATCGTTCTCGCTATTATCACTATTGCAAAGGCTATGAAAGAACATCTTGGAGAAGATGATGTCTTGAAATTGCTTTTACCTTTTGAGGAACTGTCTAATAGGATACAAGGTATTGCAGTTTCTAGAGAAAACATCTTAACATCTTTAGGTAATGACCCATCTGCGGATCAGTTAAAGAGATGGGTTGATCAAGCAACTGATGACCAACTTAATCAATTTGTATTTTTTATCACAGGTTCTAGATCGCTGCACCCCGGAGTGCCTTTAAGTGTTAATTTGCTTAACGCAAGTTTTTTAAATGATGGAGCCTTTGTTTTTCATACTTGTAGTAAAACCATTGATATTATGATAGGTCAAAGTGATGCTGATTTTAAGCTACGCTTAGATGCTAGCCTAGAAGGTGAGGAGGCTCCCGGTTTTAATTTAGCATGAGTTTGAATCTAACTAAAATGATAAATACTATCTTATGTATAGGGGAAGTTGATTTCTGCTTATTGGAAAATTTTTTATTATAAATATAATTTAATATGTATAAGGTTTTTGATTATGAGTAGTATAAATTCTGTAGATGATAGTCGAGCGAATTCACCATTATTAGACGATGTGTTTTTTTCAGCTCCAAGCACTCCAATAAGCTCTCGATCTAGTACACCTATGGTAGAGCAACTCGCAGAATCTGATGTACATATTCAATCGATTGCTCAAATGGCTTTATCAGAAAATTCTATAATAGAGAATGGTTCAAATTTAATTAGTTATGATATGACCGAGGATCAGAAAGTTCGTATCAACCGTATATTAAGCAGGTTGCCTTTATTGGATCGATCTATTTTTATTACACAAGCACAATTGTTAATCACAGATGATATGGATGGAGCTGAACAGGTTGAAGTCATAAGAGCATTAGCACAAGTGCCAGTACAAGACAGAGCTAATTTTATTATACAATTAAGATCTTTGATGATTCTTCATATGGATGGAGAATACAAAAGTGTGCTTATATGTAGATTAGCAGAAATGCCACTAGAAGAAATGTCTACTTTTATTGAACAAGTAAAAACTGTAATTCCAGATGATGAAACTTTAATTACAGACGATCTAGATGGGGGATACAGATGTGAGATCCTACTCATATTAGAAACTATTCCTGTAGAGCATAGGGCTAATTTTATCACTCAAGTCCAGCGGTTAATCGCTGAAAATATGGATATTTATGCAAGATATGTTTTTGTTTTGGCTTTGTCAGGGGTAGATGGGGGCGATAGGGATAATTTTGTTGAACAAGTGCTCTCTATGGTTCCTCATGTAATTGTAGATCGAGATTGGGTTGACTCTATATTAGATTTTGCACACCTTGCTGTAGACAGAAGATCTGATTTTGTTGCAAATGTGATTAACCATTCAAGTTCTCCTACTGTAGAGGCCTTTATAGTCGATCCTGATAGCGAATTCCAAACAAATTCTATCTCACTTCTTTTAAATTTTTTAGAGCAGATTTTAGATCATAATCATCAACTACCTACAATAGCATATGTTGGATCTCAAGGAATTGATGCAGGTGGACTAACAAGAGATTTTATAAGTAGGCTTTTTCGATCGCTTTGCAGTCAAACTTCTCAGCTACCAATGAAAATTACAGATGAAGGGCTTTTATTAAAAATCGATGAAGAGGCTTTTCTTCCTAAAGGAAACCAAATCCGATGTCTTAAAGCTATAGGAATAATTTTTGGTGCCGCGTTAGTTAATCAAGGTTTTACAACAGGATTATACTTTCACCCTGTTATGTTTAAAATGATCCGCAATCTTTCTTTGGAAGAGATAGATGCTATATTACAAGATCTTAGCGATAGCCAGCAGCTCAACCCCCAAACGCTTCACAAGCTTTTACAACCACTACTTATAGCGTTATATCCAGATCAGTTTCCAGATGCGGATGCACTTGATGAAGCTTTAGCTAGCAATACGCAGCTAGAGACTCTAGGGACAACTATGAGTGAGTTTTTAGATGACTATCCTGAACTTAAAAATATTGCTTTAGCTATTGCTATTATTGCAAAGGCTATGAAAGGGCATCTTGTAGAAGATGATGCTTCGAAATTACTAGTGTCTTGCCAAACATTATCTAATACAATTCAAGGAATTACAGTTTCTAGAGAAAACATTTTAACATCTTTAGGTAATGATCCATCTGCGGATCAATTGAAGAGATGGGTTGATCAAGCAACTGATGATCAACTTAAGCAATTTGTATTTTTTGTTACAGGTGCTACAGCGCTCCAGCCTGGTGTACTTTTAACCGTTAATTTACTTAATGCAAATGATTTAGA
>JBAWWQ010000188.1:0-3612 GCA_037146655.1 Chlamydiota bacterium
TTTGCGCTCTTGACCCCGCCTTGAAAGACGGGGTTTGCCGCGCAGGTGATCAAATTTTCAAAGGAGAGTTTTTTTGTCGCCTAGATTTTTTTAGGTTAGTCGATTCAAAAGATTGCGTAGATTTTTCAGTGTAATAGAATCTTTTAAATTGCATGACTATTTTTATGGATGACTTCTGGGTAGAGATGTCTGAGTTCATATTCTAACCCTCTAAGAGATTTGGGATGATGATTTTTTTTATCGAGAATTTTCTTGGTGGCTGTAAGAAAAACCCAAGCTTGTTTGTATTGAAGTCTTTGCATGGAAAGGATGCTAATGTAGTAGTTGACGGTGGGGTCATTTGGATCTAAAGCTCTATAGCGATGAAGGATCTCAAGACCTTCTTTTGCTCTACCTAATTGTAGCCAAGAAATAGCAAGTTGAAAAAGACCTCCTCGAAACTTGGGGCAGTCACGCAGAACTTTTTCTAAGGCCTGTTGTTTTTTTATAATAGATTCACGCGTTTCATCTACATGCATAAAAATTAGATCTAGTGCTTCATCTGTAACACGTTTAGCTAAATAATCTTCTGGTAAACTTTCTGGGTAAATAGCATCTGGAAAGGGAATTCCCTGGATTTGTTTAAAGAGTTTTTTCCCCTCTTTTTTATTGCCTATAAGAATATATTGCATCCCTAAGAGCATTTTTAATAGAGGATCATCCGGTATAAATAACTGTGCTGTTTCATAAAGGTGGACAGCTGTTTTGTGATCTTTTTTATTAAATAAGACAGCTGCTTGGTTCATAAAAGCAAGACCTACAACTTCTTTCATAGTTCTTTCATGAAGTAAGCAAGTGTTGATCCCAAGGTAAGTATCTGATGGAAGATGAATTCCTCTTGCTGTAGTTTCGATATTAATTAGAGTGGATCCTTCTTGGTAACGTATATAGATGTGACCTGGAGGAGTGATCACTTCTAATGAAAGATCTAACCTTTGAGCTATACTTAAGTAGAGAATAGATACCCCTAAGCAAACACCTAACCGGCTATCAAGAACAGAGGGGAGAAATGTATAAAGGTCTACATCATTTACCCATAGAGAATGAGGAGGGAAACGAAATTGCATTTCATAGAAAATAAGATTGTTAATAGCATCGATTTTTTCTATAGGGCTAGGATTAGCAGGCAATCTTGCTAAAATTTGCAACGCCATCATATCCAGCATGGTTTCATACCGTTTGATTTCGATCAAGGCGTTGGGATTATCATCAAATTGATAGATAAGTAATGCTCGAGCTAAATCTATTTCATCTTTATCTAAAGAGAGTATTTCTTCCTTTGTTGTACAACTATGTCCTTTGAGTAATCGATTATGTAAATGGCTAGACAGCTTATCGACCATGTTAATCTGTTCAAGAGTCAGTGGAGTTGGGGTTTCATGAGGCTGTTTATTCACTAAAGCAATCATAGCTTGCATATCTAAAGGAGGTAGGGCAACTACTTTTGTAGATGCATTAGAGGAAATTTTATGAAGATTGAAAAGTTCTCTAGCTTTATTAAGGGCAGATGACCCTTGAGGTGTGTGGGGGTAAAGTTCGTAAAATGCAAAAAGTTGAGCGAAAGAAGTGGGGTCTAAGCTATTATAAAGGGTTGTTAGCTTTAATTTTTCATAATGGTCTTGTTCAAAAGCTTGCATGGTTATTGCATAAAAAAACAAAACAAAAGTTAAAAGAAAATGCATAAAACCACTGAAGATTACTTTTTCATAAGAATAAGAAATTAGTGGTTTTTTGTCTGTTTTTAAAAACACTTGGTTAGTTGGATAAATTCACAATGATATTTTTTTTGAGAACTTTTACATTTATAAAAATTTTATTTTTTGTAAGTGCAATTTTGCCTACGGCGTATCGCTTTTAGCTCAGCTTCGCGGCAGTTATAAAATTGCTGTTCTCTTAGGAGCAGTGAGTTTCCTAGTTGCTCTTCAAATGTGAACTGGTGTGTATAAAATGCAATTACTTTGCATTTTATACACTAAACAGTGTTTTGTATAAGGTTGTTATACCGGAAATCAGTTGTGGGTGTGTGTAATCCACGTTTTTCCAACGAATAACGTGTAAGATCCACACGTTTTATGAAGGAATGGATTGTCTTTAAGGCGTTACCAGCTACTTGATCAGTGGAATTCATCTACCAGGCGGAAACCTCTAGTCTTAAACGGAGTTAGGCAGGTTGCCAAAACATCTTATGAAAAGATCTTTATATTGTGTAGGTCTTAGCTACTTGTTATTTTCTTGAAATTAAAATCATATAGTAAATTAGTGGTTTTTTGTAGGTTTTTAAAAACTAGTTATGATGTTAGTTCAAGGAAAACTTGTTTGAGTTCTTGATGAGCAAGAATCGTTTCTAGATTGCATCTAAAACGATAAGTCCAGTTAGAGGGAAGAACAAAACCTGGGCGATTGATTCTTTCGAGTTCAGGATCACTATGGACTAGTTCTGGAAATAGAGCTAAATATTCTTGAAATAAATTAATATGAAATAAAGAAGAGCTATTGTGGGCATCTTTTAAAATGCTATAGCGGTATTTTTTAGGAAGTGGTGTTGTATAATCCCACCCTTTCCAAATGCAGTATTTTTTTGCTTCTAAGGGGTATTTTTCCCACCATAAGGTAAGCGTTTCAGAATCGTGAGTAGACACACAGGTCATACTCAATGGCGAGTACTTTCCCATAGGTATAAAATGATCGTTTTTGGTTTCCCAGCGAATAACCCTAGTACCTGGTATGCCTAAAGAGGAAAGAGAATCGAACACTTCTTGAGGGAGGTTTCCTAAGTCTTCTCCAATTGGTAACATGGATGAAGAAGGGATGATTTCGGATAAATATTTATGACCAGCAGTAAGAGCTTCTTCAAGAGTTGCTGGTTCATAAAATCCATTGATGGGTTTTTCTCCTTTAGGAATAAGCCATAATTTATAAAACCCTACAATATGATCGAGTCTGTAAAGATGGTAGTAATGAGAGCTAATTTCTAATCGGCCTTTCCACCAGTTATAGTGGTCATGTTCAATCATATTCCATTTAAATGCAGGAAATCCCCATAGCTGTCCTTCTTCATTAAATACATCAGGTGGATATCCAACAGCAAAATGCATGTTAAATAAAGAACGTTGGAGCCAAACATCAGCACTATCTGGACTTATAAGGATGGGGATATCTCCTTTAAGAAAAACACCATGGTTGGTGGCGTGGTGTTTAACGGATTTAAGCTGCTGATGGCAGAGATATTGTAGAGTGCAATAATAAGAGATAGAATGTTGGTGTAAATATAGAAGCTCTTGGTAGCTTTCTTCTGTAAGATCGCGTAGAGACTCTGGCCAATCTTCCCACGTTCCGAATGTAATCGAATTTTTGAGGGTTTTATAAAGAGCATACCCTTGTACCCAAGGGTTAGTTTCATAAAACTTTTTATAATCACTAGAGTGAAGGAGTCTTTCTTTTTCTAATTCATAGTAATTTTTAAGCCATACATCTTTTCGTTTTAATGTTTCGTGGTAGTCAATGTGCGTTGTGGCGTTTAAAGGTTGAAAACCTTCTAAAGAAGCAAGTAGTTGTGGATGATCTTGCACAAAA
>JBAWWQ010000189.1:0-3597 GCA_037146655.1 Chlamydiota bacterium
ATGTATTAATATTTTAAATTTTGTAATAAAAATTTTTTAGTTAAGTTTTTTTTGTAAAAATAAAAACTTTTATTGAAATTTTGATAATTAATTGATTTTTTGTTATTATATTATTCAATAATTTGTTTTTTTGTATTCGAATTCATGTAGTTCAGGGAGGCTGATTTGTCTGCTTTACGAGTTTTTGGTATCACAACGATTGGTTTATTTGCTCTTATTGGGGTTATGGGGGTAATTAAAAAGAAAAAAACAGATAGAACTCCTGTTGCAGTCACAATGATTCAAGAAGAGAGCTTAAGTAGCTCTCCCGTGATAGAAGAGCCTTTGACTTATCCTGTTATTATAGAAAAGCCAGTTTATAAACAACCAGAGGTTCAAGTTGCTACGGTTAAGATGACAGAAGTTGTTGAAGATGTAGCAGTTCCTGTTGTTGATCGAGTCAATAGGTTGTTTGTGACAGGTAAGGGTAAATTGCCTTTTGTAGAGACTGTAACTTATAAAGCAAGAGTTCCTTGGTTGCAGGGAAGACCTGCTTGGGTGACCGATTATGCTTCTTATTACAATACATCCAGACATTTTATAGCTAGAAGCCTTAATGGCAGCCGTGATTATTACACGCAAAAAGTCTCTTCAGGGGATTCTTTTAATGTGTTTGAAAAGGGAAAAGATTTAAGATTTTATTTGATAGTCGATCTGTCTAAGCTCAATATGCACGTTTATGCTTATGATGCAGATCTTAATATTCGCTACTTTTTAAAATCATATAGAGTAGGTTGTGGTAAAATTGACAAAAATGCTGCATCGGGATGTTTAACGACGTTAGGATCTTATACATTAGGTGATAAAGTTGCCATTTATAAGCCAGGTGTTGAAGGGTTTTTTAAAGATCAAAAAATGGAAATGATCCAGGTATTTGGCACTAGATGGATGCCCTATACTGGGGAGCAAGATGAAACAGCAGCTATGATTCGAGGTTATGGAATCCACGGAGTGCCATGGATTATAGATGAGACAACGGGGGCTCTTATTGAAGATAAAGCAGCTATTGGTTGTTATAATAGCAGTGGATGTATCCGTCTTTTGCAAGAGGATATAGAAGAGCTTTTTTCGATTGTGATTACAAAACCTACAACAGTACAGATTATCAAAAATTTTCAGGAAGCTAAACTTCCTGGAGTAGAGTGGGTAGATGATATTGCTACCTCTACAACTGAGGTACAAAAATCATGAGTATGTTAGAGCATGAAAAGCAAATTTTTGAATACGAGAAAATTCTTAAGCAGCTTAAAGAACAAAATCAAGATAAAGTAATTTGGTCGCAAGATGAGATCAAAAGTTTAGAAGGTAAGTTAGAAACTCTTAAAAAAGAGACCTACACAAAATTAACGCCCATAGAAAGATTAGCTATCTGCCGCCATCCTAAGCGCCCTAGATCTTTAGACTATATCCGTAATATCTTTGATGCGTTTGAAGAGATCCATGGTGATAGACTCTATAGAGATGATCATGCAATTATTACAGGTTTTGCTAAACTCGGAGAGCAGAAGTTTGTAGTGGTTGCTCAAGAAAAAGGGTGTGATACAGAATCTAGATTATTTCGTAATTTTGGAATGCCCTATCCTGAAGGATATCGTAAAGCAATGCGTGTTATGAAATTAGCAGAAAAATTTCATTTGCCAGTTATTTCTTTGATTGATACACCAGGTGCTTTTGCTGGATTGGAAGCAGAAGAAAGGGGTCAAGGTTGGGCTATAGCGGAAAATCTTTTGGATATGTCTAGATTAAAAACTCCAACGATTTCTCTTTTAATTGGCGAAGGGTGTTCAGGCGGAGCTTTAGGCATTGGTGTGAGTGATAAGATTCTTATGTTAGAGCATGCCTATTATTCTGTGATTTCTCCAGAAGCTTGCGCGTCTATTTTATGGAAAGATGGAACCGCAGAAGAGCTGATGCATGCCAAAGATCTTGTCGTAAAAGCTTTAAAACTTCATCCAGAAGATTTAATGCAGTTAGGTATCATAGATACCATTATTAAAGAACCTTTAGGTGGTGCCCATTATGATATCCAAGCGGTCTACACCAAGGTTAAAGAGACTATTTTAGAGACTTTAGCTCCACTACAACTTCAATCAATGGAAGATCTTTTAGAACAGCGCTATCAAAAATATAGAAAGATAGGAAAATTTTTAGAAGATGCTGGAGTTTAGGAGCTATACCTTGTTTAAACAAGATGCTACTGAAAATACTTTATTTTAAAATCTAGGTTATGTTGTCTCTAATTTTTTCTTCTGATAAAGTGATCCTATTATAGAGTAATTGGATAGTCGCTTGAAAGAACTTTTACAACATCTTAATCACAGTCTAACTTTATGGATTCTTTTTCCAGCTATTTTGGGCATTGGATTTTATTTTACTATCAAATTACGTTTCCCACAGCTAACTCAGCTTAAAAATAGTTTTCTTTATTTGGTTAAAAAAACTCCAGGCGAGGCAGGTGAAGTTAGTCGCTTTGGGGCGATTTCAGCTGTTTTAGCGGGCAATTTTGGAACAGGTAATATTTCAGGGGTGGCCATTGCTTTAGCCACAGGGGGTCCAGGTGCTCTAGTTTGGATGTGGATTATGGCTTTTTTTGGCTCTATTATTCAATATGCAAGCTGCGTTTTAGGAGTTGCTTTTCGAAAAAAAAGTGCTGATGGCTCTTATGCAGGTGGCCCGATGTATTATTTGAGAGATGGTCTCGGTTATAAGGCGCTTGCTATTTTTTTTGCTATATTTACTATGTTTGGCGCTATTACCGTAGGGAATTTCGCTCAAATTAATTCGATTGTACTTCCTCTTCAAGAATTGGGTTTTAATCCTTTTTATTGCAGCTTAGTGATAGCTGTTTGTGTAGGGATTGTGACCCTTGGTGGAATAAAGCGATTAGCTTCTTTTGCCTCATTTGTTGTCCCTTTTAAAGCGCTCATGTATTTAGGGACAGCTCTTGTGATTATTGGACTAAACTACGATAAAGTAGGGGCTGCGTTTCAATTGATGTTTAGAGAGGCTTTTGGTTTTTCTGCATTTTTTGGTGGTGCTATGGGTGTGGGTGTTTTGAAGGTTATGACAACAGGATTTGATAGAGGGCTTTTTGCAACCGATGCTGGAACGGGTATAGTCCCTATTTTGCAAGCTAATGCTAAATCAGATCATCCTGTTAAAGATGGTATTACGACACTTATAGCCCCTTTAATGGTTATGATAGTATGTACTGCTACAGGGCTTGTTCTTATTGTAACAGGAGCTTGGCAGCAAGTAGGTTTGCAGAGTACAAATATGGTGACTTATGCCTTTTCTAAGGGGTTAGGTACTAACCTTGGTGGTTATATTGTTATAGTTACCCTAATTTTATTTGCTTATACTACCATTTTAGCGTGGGTCTATTGCGGAGAGAAAGCATTAGAGTTTTTAATAGGGTGTAAGAGAAAGTATTTGTTTCGTACAATTTCTATTGTCCTTGTTCCTCTTGGTTCATTGATGCAGGTTCATTTAATATGGGCTTTAGCAGATGTTGCGATTTCTTTGATGCTTCTTATTAACTTGATTGGTGTTATGGGG
>JBAWWQ010000190.1:0-3581 GCA_037146655.1 Chlamydiota bacterium
GGGGGTCTGCGTCTTCTTTATCACCCCCCCCCAAGCTCCTACTCTTTCTGCCCTTCTTTGTTTCCTTTTCCTTCTCTTTTCCTTTCTTACTACTACTACTACTACTCCTAGAAGAAGAAGAAGAAGATGTGGAAGAAGATGAAGAATACGCATCAGAAGCCGTTTCCCATGCCTGCCAGTGGCTTCACTGCTTGAATAAAAGCACCTGAGGTTCTTAGGTCATCCTCAGCCAAACTTAGGAATTTGCTTGCCAGACTTTCCCGTGGAAGAATTTGCCCCCTCTTTCTGATTTCGCTGATAATTTCAAACCAATCGATAGTTGGTTGTGTGCGAAAGATCTCTTCATAGTGTTCGGGTCTTAGCCCAATACCAATACCTAGATTGATCATTTAGTAGCCGCTTGTAGAAGCTCTTTTGTTTGCCATATGTTTTTTAGCAACTTCTATAGCTTTGTTTTTGTCTGTAAAAGGCCCTGGGCTGTTCCCTTTGCAACTCCCTTTACCAGCGCAGCTATTATTAGCTGTTTTGCATGAATTAAGGCCGGCGCAAGAGTTTTTTCCAGCGCATGATTGATTAACAAGTTGCATAGCAAGATTTTGACCTTCACAACTCATTTCGTTGTACATTTTTTGGTGATTCAGATCAATTTTTGCAAACATAGAGTTCATTTGTCTTGTAGAGGGGCTGGTGCATTTAGCTTCTACTTGACTAACAGTTCCGGCAACTAAAGCTAAGGCGGCTAGGGAACTTAATTTTTTGTGATTCATAAAATATTCTCCTGGGGTTTTTAGACTTTTAGATAACACACATTTACCTCAGTCTAAATTAGACATATATAAAAAAAAATTTTATAAATAAAGTTAATTTATTTTTAAAAACAAAATTGTTGTTTACGGTGATTTAGTAAAGAGGTTTTGTTGTTTTTAGTAGATGAATAATATCTTCTTGTAGAGCGATAGGATTTGTGTTTTTTTCAAAAGCATATTGATAGATCTCTTGTCTTAAATCAAGTAAGTAGGCTTGTGCGCTTTTTAAGTGTATAGAAATCAAAGAATAAAGATCGTGGTAGATTTCTTTAGGGATTATTTCGCCACAGCGAAATAGAAAAAGACCTTTGTCAGCTTCCAAATGTCTTTGAGGAGTATTAAAAAACAGCATAGGTTTATTAAAAGCTAGAAAATCGTAACCTACAGAAGAAAAGTCTCCTAGGTAGATATCCACTTGATTAAGAATAGGATAAACAAGGGGATACTGTGAAAGAAAGATGACATTAGGTTTGTTTTCATATTTTCCAATCAGAGAATAAACATGAGCTGGATGATCATGCTCTAGATTAGGGTGCAATTTAACTATAAGATTGTAATGGTCAGGTAGTTGTTTGAGTAAAAGCTCACTTACTTCGAAAAAAGAAGTAGAATTTTCAGGATCTTTCCAGGTCGGTGCATAAAGAATAGTGGTTTGATTTTTTTTGAATTTAGAAAACACCTCTTTCTGTATAAGGCTGTCATAGAAAGGTTTGTGTTTCATGTAATAATGATAGCGATAGTTGCCAGTTGTTGCTGTTCCTTGTAAAGTTTGTAAAACTCCTCGATGGGTAAGCATATCTTTCATGTGGCTTCCATAAATAAGAGATAAATCTTGGTGGTGTAATAAATCAGTTTCTGGATTGAGGTGGCCTTTATCAGAATTTCCATGAGGGCAGTAAAAAAAACGAAGCGATTTATTAAAAAGCTCTTTCATAGAGATTGCTAATTCTCTTCCCCAATGTTTGCATGAAACAAATAGGACTTCATAATTTTTAGCTAAAAATTCTAAAGAGCAGTCTTTATCACTTAGGTAGAGCAAGTTAGTAAAAGGATAGAAATGTTTTCCTTGTTTGTAGAGGAGGGGATCTGTAAGAAGTAAGGGAATGTCTAATACGTAGCTTAAAACAGCTAGGTGATCTAGCTGATGAGAGTTGGAGCTTGTACATAAACAAAGTGCATTATTGAGCATGGTGGTGTTTGTATAGATGGCACAGTTGTAAAAGGATTTTATCAAAGGGTTCATGTTTTGAAAAGGTATAAGTATAAGTCTCTTTTCTTTTTTTAGAAAATAGGAGCTGATCTGTTAAGAGATGTTCTTGGATTTTGGAATAGATAGCAGGAAAGTCTTCTTTTTGTAGGATGTTACCACATTGGTATAAGTAATGATTTGGAATAGGGTCTTGAATATTTAAGAAAAACAAAGGTTTATTAAAAGTTAAGAAATCATAGCCTATAGAAGAGGTGTCGCCTATATAAAGGTCTACTACATCTAATAAAGGATAAATCAGAGGGAAGTGCTCTAAGAAAACAATATTAGGAGCTGATTCATATTTCCAGATGAGTTTTTTAACATGCATATCTTCAGCAAGAAGAGTGTTGGGGTGGAGTTTTACAATGAGATTGATATTGTCTGGTAAAGTTTCCAAAAGGTGAGGACAAGCTAGGTGGAATGAAGATGTTTTTTCATAATCATTCCATGTAGGTGCATATAAATAAGTAGACTGATTTTTTGTAAATTTTGACAAAATTTCTTGCTTAGTGAGTTTGTTGTAAAAGCCTTGATGGGTTTGATAAAATTCATAACGATAGTTTCCAATAGCCGTTATAGAGCAGTTAGCTTGTAAAGCATTTTTTTCTTTTAAAAAATCTAGCATTTTCTCTCCATAAACAAACACAGCCTTTTCTTTATTAAGGGCTTCCATGAAGAAAATAGAATGGCCTTTATCAGAATTGCCATGGGGGCACCAGATTGTCATAGGGGATTTATTGATAAGTTTTTTTGCTAAAAAGAAACAAGAATCAAATAAGTCATAAGGCATAGTAGTCAGGATTATATCATAATTTTGCAGAATTTTTTGAGGTGCTTCTAAAGAGGAGAAACAAAAAATAACGAGTTGAGGGTAATAATGTTTGGCTTGTTGCTCTAATTCTTGGTCAGTTAAAATAAGAGGGATATCAAAACATGCGCATAATGTTGCTAGATGATCTAGATGATGGGGTTGATTGCCATAAATTAAACCGCAACATTGTGTAGAATATGAAAACGTCATGATTATTCGTTTTGGCAGTCTTCTGCGTTAAGTGTTTGTATTTTTTGACACTTTTGTTTATTCGTGGATAAAGGATTTGCAACTAGATAAGAAGAAGTATCGGGATATTTTGTTAGATTACCAAGTCTTTCTTTATATTGTCGAATGGTTTTCATAATAGTGATGATTTGATCTCGCAGGGAAAAGGTCTCTACTGAAGACTCTTGGTCTTTAGCAATAAGTTCGTTGAATGTTTTAGAGTTAAAATGGTGAATATTAACTGTTTGAGGAGAAGATTTCCCAAGGGCTTTTGTGAGGTAATTGCGTTTTTTTTGTACAAGTTTCAGTTGTTTATTGATTAAATACCTTTTAGAAGATCTAGGATTAGAAGGTGTAGGAAGGCCTTGTAAAAGAATAGCTTCTTCTTCATGCATTGCACTTAAAAGTTCTCTAAGCAGGGAAAGTTCTTGTTTCATAATATCTTGTAATTGTTTGTGTAGAACATCCCAATCTAATAAATTATACA
>JBAWWQ010000191.1:0-3499 GCA_037146655.1 Chlamydiota bacterium
TGCTTGAGGTGCTTGAGGTGCTTGAGGTGCTTGAGGTGCTTGAGGTGCTTGAGGTACTTGAGGTACTTGTGGTGTTACTGGCACTTGTGGTGTAACTCTAGATGGAGCAAGAGGTGCAACCTTTGTAGATCTTGAAAAAATTGACGCTATTTTACTAAAGCATGATCCTGCCAATGAGCTAACTCTAGAAGCTAACGATTTTACTCCTTTAAATATTGTATTAGGCACATATGCGATTGCAGAAAAAATAGATCGACTAATTGTTGATATGTTCATGTTAAAAACCTCTTTGTTTAATGATATTTTAAAAACATACCAGTAATTATAGTTAAATTAATAAAAAATATCAATTTTTTAAATGTTAAAAATGTTGTTTTATTTGTTATTAAAAGTTTAATTATTAATTAATTAAATTAAAGATGGAGATAATTTCAAAATTCAAGGAAAAACCTCCTTAATCCATGTTATTAATATTTTTAAGGAGGCCTTGTGATAATTATTTTTTCAAGCAGCTGTTTACAATACTTTCTATAGCTCTATTAAACGCCTTTTCTTCTTTGTTATTCCCTTGATAACCTCTCAAATCCTTTGTCATAAGAGTTTGGTAACTAGCGAAAGCTTTTTTAAACACCTTATCTTTCTTTGTAGAGGTGTTAATTTGATTTAAATTATCTTGTGAAAGCTTCTTTGAAGCCTTGACTTTAGCAATAAAAATCTCATAATCTTTCTGCTCATTTTTAATCTTATCCTCTTCTGCTTGTTTTACAGGTGGCTTAGCAGCTCTTCTAAAATCTGGAGCAAAACTCACCATCCAATTAAAGAATCGAAAGCAGATATTTTGATTAAGATGGGCATCAATTTCAGAATCTATCTCTTTATATGTATAATTTTTTAAAGGATGCTCTTGAACTTTTGATTCCTTAGTAACGCTGGATGTCAAAATAATTTGCACCTCTTGAGTTAGCGGCGCCACCTCTTCTTTTTCAAGTGCACCTTGATGATCTTCTCCACATGGAATAGCTACTGTTTGTGTCAACTCTTGATCTATTGGCAATGTCACTGCTATGTCAACACCTCTACAGCAACTGCCCTCATTGCATGGTGATAAGGCAATAGCTGCAGGATCCAAATCATCTAAGTCTACTTCTATAGATTGTACAATATTGTTTGGTTGCTGAACTCTATTTAAAAGCTCTCTTGCACTTGTCATCTCATCACTAGATCTTCTTCTAAAAACATTTTGAGTAAGACCTGCTAAAGAATCCCCCTCTGAATTTATAGAAACTCTTCTTGATCCCATCTGACCCTCTAATGAAGACCCCGAAGTAGACAAACTACTCTCTGCTATTTCTTGACTTGGCCTGCGTGAAATATTGACTGTCATAACCACTCCTTAAAATATTGAATTATCTAGTCCAAAAAAAAAGAAGTCGCCACTATACTTAAGCGTTATGATATAAAGCAAAAAAATAACTAATCAAAATGGCTTCCATAACCCATGCATATAATTTTAGGATCGCAGTCACCTAGAAGACAAGAAATCTTAAGTTTTTTTAAAAAACCTTTCACCGTTTGCTCTAGTGGGTTCGATGAATCTACCGTGATTTTTGATGGCTCCGCTATCAACTATGTAGAAACACAGGCTAAAGAAAAAGCACTCGCTCTAAAAAGCCATAGTGAAAAAGCTATCGTTTTAACTGCAGACACAACCGTATCATTCAACAATAAACTTTTTCAAAAACCCCAAGATCAGCAAGAAGCATTTCTTTTTCTAAAAGAACTCTCTGGGCAAACTCATCAAGTCTATACAGGTATCTGTATTCTTTATCAAGACACTCTCCTTCTAGACACTGAAATGACTAAAGTGACTTTTCATTCTCTTACAGATATACAAATTCACCAATATATCAATAAAATCGACACATTAGATAAAGCTGGTGGGTATGCTATTCAAGGCTCTGGCAGCTTAATCGTTTCTAAAATTGAAGGATGTTACTACAATGTTATGGGACTACCTGTAAATACTTTGTGCAGACTGCTTAAAAAAATAGGAATGAATCTATGGGAGTAAAACATTGCTTTTCTTTGCTACTATCTCTATCAGTAACAACTTATCTTTTAACAGCTACAGACAATCCCCTTCCACAAGAAGAACCTCTTAAAAAAAATCACATCTTATATCTTGTTCGCTCTAATAGAATACCTGCAGCTATCGACTCCTATAAACAGTACAAAACAACCCTTGGTCATCACGATAGTGAAATCCTCGAGCAAATAGCGCTTATCTTACTAGACCAAGCTATGGCAAGTCATCAAGAAGAAAATGAACTTATAAGTTTATATGGAGCAAGCCTAGCGGGTGTTAATTCTCTTTTAGATCTATGCGAACTTGGGATGAAAAGCCATCACCCTAACACACAACTTGTAGCTCTTCAAATGGCTGGTAATATCCAAGATGATAGAGCAAACGATCTTCTATGTAAGGCTTTTTCTTCTGATTTCTTAGGTATAAGAATGGAAGCCGCAGGTTACTTAGCTCACAAAAAATATCGACATGCAGTAGGGTATATCGAATCACTTATGCATAAACTCCCCCCATTTTTCCACTGTTTTTTCCCTAGATTTTATGCCCAAATAGGCTCTGCAGAAGCTGTCAATATCCTAAAAAAAATGCTACACGACACTGAGCTTTACACAAGAGTTTCTGCAATTTTAGCAATAGCTCAATATGGAAGAGATGATCTCATTAAAGAAATACGCACTGCAGCTACCCATTTAAATCCAGCCGAACAAGAGGCCTGCGCCTTTGCACTTGGTGCCCTTGGAGATTCTCATAGCATCCAAGCGTTAGAAGTCATGGCCAAATCGTCTGAACCTCAAGTTCAACTAGCAGCCTATAAAGCTTTAGCAAATCTTGGAAAAAGAGAGTATCTCAACCAAATTAAAGAGCTTGCTAAACATCGAGACTTGTTTGCTATAGAATGCCTTGCTCAGATAGAGACTTCTGAGGACATTCTTTTTGCCTTAACCAAATCTAAAGATAAAGCTATTCGTTTCAATGCAGCTTTGGGTCTTTTAAAACATAGAGACCCTCGCTGCACCTCTGCCATCTTAGAAATGCTTTTATCTAAACAACATGATCTTGGCTTTACCCCACATGCCTCACAAGGGAAATCCATGATGCATTGGAAGATCATCTCTTCAGCATCTGCTTATGGATCAAACGATCGAGGTAAAGAAATGCTAGCTATTTCGCTAGCTCTTAGAGAACAAGTGCTTCTTGACTGTCTAGAGCTTGAACAAACCCATTTTCTTTCTATTGCAAATGAACTTTTAAAAGCCCAACAAAAAGATCTTATCCCTTTACTCATGCATCTTTTATGCAATATGAATAATCCAGTTGTTATTGAACTACTCAAAGCAAAAGCAGAAGAATTAGGATCTCCTTTTATCAGAAACTACGCCTCTTTAGCCCTTTATAAACTTAAAGTAGAAGGAC
>JBAWWQ010000192.1:0-3437 GCA_037146655.1 Chlamydiota bacterium
GTTGTAGAGGTTTCTGAATATACAGATGATTTTTAAGCTCTAGGGGCCTTTATTTTGAATGAAGGCCCATAGAGTGGATCTATTTGCTTTCGAAAGGCTTTTAACTGCAGCAAGCTCTTCATAAGAGGCTTCTTTGAGCTTTTTTATGCTTCCAAAATGCTTTAAAATTTGTTTCTTTTTGATAGGGCCTATTCCCTGTAGATCGTCTAATTCGCTTGTTAATAAAGTTTTAGAGCGTTTTTTACGATGTAGGGAGATGGCTTTGCGATGTGCTTCATCTCGTATTTGCTGTAGTAAAAATAGAATGGGGGAATGCCTTGAAAGGATAATAGGGTCTTTTTGTAGAGGGATAAAAATCTGCTCTTGGGTAAGCCCTTTAGTGTGGGAAGCTTCTTCTTTAGCTAGACCTATTACATCACAAGAAGCGATCTCTAATTCTTTTAAAACTTTTAAGGCGATATTGAGCTGCCCTTTGCCTCCATCAACTATAATAAGATCTGGTAGTTCATTTGTGTCTTTTGCTTTGGTATAGCGCCTTATAAGGGTCTCTTGCATAGCATGGTAGTCATCGGTTAGTCCAAGCTTAATGTGATAGGTTCTATAAAGAGGTGGATGTTTTTCTCCATTAATAAAAGTAATGACAGAAGCTACAGGTGCTATTCCAGACAAATTAGAGGTGTCGATACATTCAATTTTCATAGGATAACGGGTAAGTTTCAGTGTTTCTTGCAGCTCTTGTAAAAGGTTTTCTTTGAAAGATTCATCATGTTTTTCTTGATGAAATAAAAGTTTTGCGTTTTTTTCAGCAAGTTCTACAAGATGTTTTTTGTCTCCTTTTTCTGGAGTAGTTATTTTAATTGGCTTCAGAAGATCTAAGACAAGTGGTAGATCTGAAAGGGTGGTGCCAACAAAAATCTCTTCTGGGAAGGTTTTTTTATCTAAATAATATTGAAGTAGAAAGCTTGTAAGTAGTTCATCATCTTCTTCTCCAATTTTTTTAAAATCAAAGTGATCTGAACCAATAAGAAGTCCTTCTTTAAAGTTTAGTACGGCAATTAGGACGTGATGACCCTGTCTATAAAGTCCAATCACATCACAGTTGCCAATAGGAGATTGTACTAAACTTTTTGCCTGGGCTATGACTGTTTGGAGTTGCTCTAGAGTTTTTTGCAAATTACTTGCTTTTTCAAATTCTAAATTCTCCGATGCTTCATCTCGTTTTTTAATCAATGCTTTGATGATAGTTTCATCTTGTCCTTTTAAAAATTGAATAGTGTGCTCAACTAAAGATTTATACTCTTCTTGACTACATTTGTTTACACAAGGTGCTACACATCTTTTAATAGAGTATAGAAGGCAAGGTCTTTTCCTTGAGATGAGTTCTTTATCAGAACATTGTCTGAGTGGAAAAAGTTTTGCTAAAAGATCTAGGGTTTCTTTAGCTGCTAAAGTGCTAGTGTAGGGACCAAAATAAAGTCCCTCTTTTTTAGAAGATTCTTTATGACGGACAAGTTTTAGCATAGGCCAGGGATGCTTATGATTAATCATCAGGCTTACAAATGTTTTATCATCTTTAAGAAGAGCGTTATAGGGGGGTTGATGCTTTTTAATAAGGGTATTTTCTAAAAGCAGAGCATCTTTTTCGGATGGTGTTACAATCGTTTCAATAGAAGCGATTTTAGGCACTAGAAAAGGTATGATGGGTCTTGTGTCGGTTTTTTCGAAATATTGCTTTAAACGAGCCTTTAAGTTCTTTGCTTTTCCAATATATAAGATTTCCCCTCCAGAGGATTTCATGAGATAAACGCCACATTCTTTAGGGTATGAGATTAACTTGGTTGGATCAAAAGTCATAACATTCCACGTTTTATAACAGCTTTTTACCAAGATAGTGAAAAGAGACTAAAATTACTACTTTCTATAGTTTTGGTAGAGATTCGAAACCATGGGGACAACTTTATAAGCTATTAAAGCAGATCCTATTATAAGAGTAGCGCTTGTTAAGACTTCAAATTTTTTACATTCATAGTTGGATTTATGCTGATTAGCCTCAATAAACTTTTCCATAAGCCAATTACCCCAATTGCTTAAAGAAAACCAAGAGGTATTGGATGGATCAAAAGAGCTGACTAAAGAGCTTAATTGTTGATTAATATCTTGCTGCGTGAGTTTATAGAATAAATTTGGATTAATCAGTTCTGAAGCTTTCATGACGTTAATATGATGTTGATAGGTCGGGTCACATGTTTTATTAAAGGTGTAACAAATAAGATTTTTACCAGGAAGAGTGTCTGTCCAATCAAGTTCTAAATGAGCTCCTTTATACCCGAGAAAACTTGCTCCAAATAAAGAGGCTTTTTGCGTTGCGATATTTTTTATGCAATTAATACCAGATGACCCTACGTAGTAAGCAAGACCGCCAATACTACAGGCTCCTGTAATTGCAGCAACTAGTGTTGAAGGTAGATTTTTAGGAGTGTAATGACTTATTGGTGACATTGGATTTTCTCTTTTAAATTTTTTATTAAATCTTCATCTAGATTAGGATAACTAAAAAGTTGATCTAACGTGAGCGGGGGCTCTTTTATAGAGGCGTTTTTAGGTGGTGTTTTATTCAATTTTTTAGTGACAGAGACTGGCTCTTTAGAAGTAGTGAGGCTCTCTATAGGGATTGTTTTAGGATCATCTAAAACAGCTTGAACAGATGCTTTTTCGAGGGGTTTTTCGGATCGCAATAAATTTTTTGCGAAATAACAGATAAACGCTCCAGCTAAAAAGAAGCTTAGTACGCGGCACCCACCTTGGATCATGGCAATATCTGACATTAAGTCGGAGCATACAGCGTCAGTAGCTGTATGAGCTGTTTGAGATGGGCAGGTGTCTCTGTAGTTTTTAGCGCACTCTTCTATGGATTTGTCATCGCAAAATTGTTGTTTTGTTTCTGGTAGTCGATTTTTCAAGTGGGCTCTTAGATACTCCTCTGCTATTTGTAGGCTATTGGTTTTGCAAAGCAGCTGTTGCATAGTTTGCTTTGCTTCTTCTTTGTTTATCCCAAAAATTTGTTGTTTTATAGAATGTGGTAATAGTGCTACTGCTTCACCTGATAGAATTTTATTAAAAATAAATTTAGGCCCTTCTAAAATTGAGGTGATGATCACATGCGTGGAAAGACAGGTGGGAGCTTTTGATAGAACGTTTTCGGCATGGATATATATTTGATGGGTTAAGTTTGAAAAAACATAGGCAGGCATGGCATTTGTATAGATATGCTTGAAGGTATCTTGGCATGCAGCGGTAGCAGCTTTCAGAATTCTACAAGGTGTTTTAATACAGGTGAAATAAGTGGCTTCTTTAAAAGATGGAAGATTAAAGTTTGTAATTTTCATACAACATCTCAATATATTTTTATTTTATAACACAATTATACCAACAATCAA
>JBAWWQ010000193.1:0-3435 GCA_037146655.1 Chlamydiota bacterium
ATCCTATTTTGGGTAGGAACTGTTTATGTTTTGCCTTTTCTGCTATTTTCCTCTGCAGCTGGTGTGTTAGCTGATAAATTTAGCAAACAAAAAATCATTGTAACCCTTAAAGCCCTAGAAGTTTTAACAACAGCCTTAGCTGTTATTGCATTTTGGCTACAAAGTCCCTGGGCTTGTTATGCACTACTTTTTCTTCTTTCTTTCCATAGTGCAGCTTTCGGTCCACCTAAATACAGTATTATTCCAGAACTTGTTTCTTCCGATAAAATTTCTAAAGCTAATGGTGTAATCACATCTTTTACCTATCTTGGTATCATAGTAGGGACGTTTTTAGCTTCTTTTACAACACAAATCACTTCACGTAATTTTGTACTTTGCGCGAGTGTCTGTGTACTAATAGCCATCTTGGGGTTTATCTCAAGCCTTTTTATCCCTTATACAAAACCTAATCGAACAAAAACACGGTTTCGCTTTTTCTTTTTAAAAGAGATCTATTCTACCTTATCCTTTTGCTATAAAACACCGCACCTACTCCTTGCTGTACTATGCGCATCCTTCTTTCTTTATTTAGGAGCTTTTTTTCAATTAAATGTCATTCCGTTTGCTATGCAAGCTTTAAACCTAAGTGAAGTTGGTGGTGGGTATTTATTTTTAACAGTTGCTATTGGCATTGCTATTGGAGCCATTTTAGTAGGAAAACTCTCTAAAAACCAAATCGAATTAGGATTTTCTTGCGCAGCAGGAGCTGCACTTTTTGTGTTAGTCTTTATATTATCTATTTGTCCTCAATCACTCGGCTTAGATGTCACTCTATTGATTTTAATAGGCATTTGTAGTGGTTTTTTTATTGTCCCTCTAGAAGCTTATATTCAAACCTTCAGTCCTGACGAAAAACGAGGTCAAATTGTTGCTACATCTAATTTCATGAGTTTCTGCGGAGTACTGCTAGCTCCCTTTTCTATTTATTTTTTCAGTGGAACATTAAAACTGCGTGCTTCTCAAGGTTTTTTTGTGGTTTCCTTGTTAGCTCTAATCGTAGCGGGAATCATGATTTTTCGCTTATCCATGATTTTTTTACATTTTTTAGGAAGGATCCTGTCTTCGTTGCTCTATAATATTCGACTTATCCACTCTCCTTTTGAAAAAAGAAAACCCACTCTACTAGTTGTTCCCTATAGTTCTTTGATTAAAGCACTAATTTTAACAGGATGTCATCCGCGATTTCGTCTATTTATTTTACGTCCAAAACCAACCCGGTTAGACCTGTTTTATAAAGTGCTGTCTTGTGTAGAATTTATTTACTTAGATAGGATAACAGTACCTATTTCTAAAATCGTAAGCGCCCCTATTGAAGATCACTACTTTCCTTGTTTACTGATCTCAAAAACTGTAAATCTAGAGGCAACAGATAATCAGCTTAAATCTTTAGCTTCGATACATGCTTTATATGTTCATATAGAAACCCTTCCTAACCTCTATAAAAAGTTCAGAAAGGGTAGAAAACAAATGACAATCTCATTCCTAGAGTCTCCTTAGAGACTCTCATGAATTAGAATAAATAGACTAGTTCCATCCCATACTGTTTAAAGCGGAAGATTGGACCAATTTCTTTGTTTTGACGAATTGACATTTGATAACTTTGTCTTAACGTCAAATTGTTCGTAAATAGATACAGAAAGACTGCTTCAAATCCTTTATAATTTGTATTACCCGTTGCTGTTTTAATCGTTGTAGGAGTCTTGAATTTTCCATCAACAGAATAAAAACCAGCCCCCGCTGCATTACCTCTACCAATACCTGCACAATCAAAAGATGGTACAGCTTGAGGCATCACATACTGATAATCAACCTGTAAAGACCAATCTCCTTGTTTTCTCGCTTCTCCCATTGCCCAAACGATATACCAAGCATAGTTTGCTTTTTTATAATTTGTAATCGCTAAAGGCTTCGCTGCTGAGTTGACAAGACCTGCTCCATAAACCGTTAAAACCTTACCAAGCCACTTAGGAACAATTTTATACCCAAGTGTTAACTGAGAATTAATGAAACGAAATGCATCATCTCTTAAAGGATTGCTGTAGCTTTTTGTATCCCAATTAATCAAAGAATACTTAGTATAAAGGCCTGTATTACCAATATTTAAAACACCGAGTTCAAAAATATAAGCATAATGATCTTCTGTGAAATCAACTACAAAAGGACCTCCGTAAAGATAAAGATCACCAACTGATTCAATCGACTGATCATATTTATAAAGAAGCCCATCCATAAAGGCACTAAACTGAATAATTGAGTCAAATGTATAGTTTAACTTGCGACGACCTGCCTCTAAAGCCATTGTATAAGTTTCACCCTCTAAAAAGCGTACTCCCATAAAAGCTCTATCTAAAGAGACTTTGTCTGCAGTACCAGAGGTTATACCTGCTCTATTTTTAAACTTTACTTTAGCTGTAGCCCATGTAATTTCTGTTCGATAATTCATAAGCAGATCCATTTCAACAAGAAAATCACGAGAACCAACCCCTGGAACAGCCCCTCCAGAACCTCTTTGCCGAACATTATTCACAACTTCATTGGTATAAGACATCCCAGCATGAACTTCACCACTAAAAGTAAGTTCTCCGCCAAGACTCTTAATTCCCACAACTTGTTTTTTTGCTTGAACCCACTCTTTAAGGGCCTCAACCTCATCTTGTGTAAAAGAAGTTGTAGCTTTTGGTTGAACGATAGGCGCATCTAACGAGTAAAGAGTCCACGGTAGCGCTGCTGTTAATAAACAAAGACGATAAATGTATTTAATGACCATTAGATATAACCTAAATAAAGAAAAATGGAGAGGTCAGTTTAAGGAAAGTAGCCTTTTTTATCAATGCTTTGAACGCACTCTTTTGTGCTTATTTTTTATGGAAAAAATAGAAAAAACCAACTATATTAATTTGCTTATTAAAAGCTCAGGAAGCATTGTTTATTTCTAATATAGTGATCAACGATGTATGTAATACCGCTTTTATTTATGATAAAGCTAACAACTTTGAATATTTCCTACCTAAGCCTGTTTTAGAAAACTTTTTATCAGGAAAGGCATTCGATAATCCTGAGGCTTACCTAGAAGAAGAAAGCACCAGACTCAAAGAAGATATTAATGCCCTATTTAAACACATTCTAATTGCTAATCCTATTCAAGAAAAGGTAGCCGTTATAACGGCTGGAGCGCCTGGTTCTGGAAAAACACAACTCCTAAAACAAGATAAAAACAAAATAGAAACTTTAGGAAAATCTTATACCTATATCTGTCCTGATGATGTTTGTTTAAAAAACCAAACACAAACTTACAAAATAGATATCGAAACTGGAGATAGCTCTAAAGAAGCTAGGCAAGCTACTTACAACAAATGGCGCCCAGGATCCAATGCTGCAACTCATTTAATCCTAGCT
>JBAWWQ010000194.1:0-3424 GCA_037146655.1 Chlamydiota bacterium
ACTCTTTTTTCGAATGCAAAATCCCCTAAAAGGGTCTTAGATGGTATTTTCTCAGACATATCTTCTCTTGTAAAAAATCGGACTGAGCAGGATTCGAACCTGCGACCGCCCGCTTAGAAGGCGGGTGCTCTATCCACTGAGCTATCAGTCCACTGCTATAGAAGATTGCCAAAATCTTAACGAGAAAGCAAATGTTTTTCAAGGAGATATTCAATTCTTATGCAAGAACCTCCATATTTCACCTTTTTCCATCAACAATCCTAATCCTAGACGCCCCTCATGCTTAGCATCACCCCCTTAATATCTTTTATAAAAACGGAAACAACTTGTAATTAACTATTTGAGCAACCCTTCAGCAGCTGTTTTAATTTTAAATATTAATGCAATAAAAATTATTATATAATAATATTAATAAAACAAGGGATAACGCCATGAGCATAAGGCATGAATACAAGGCTATAGAGGCAAGTATTAATACTGGCAGTATTTTATCTATAAACGATCAGGGTCATTTAATTGAATATCCTGCTACTGCAGTAGCTAACACTGTAGCAATACCCATTAAAGGTAGCAGCTCTATAATATGTCGCTCAACAGATGCAACACCAGATAAAGTAAAAGAGAGAATTGCCGTTTTATTTAAAGACACTCAAGATAAACCCACAATACAACTACAAAAGCACTGCTACCAAGTCATTGCAAATGATTACTATAGCAAACCTATTTCACTTGGCAAGACGCCGACGGCCACATCTGAGCTCTCTAAGCTATTTTCCGACGCCGATTTAACCAAAAAGTGTTATTTTGAATGGGATGACACCACAAAACAATTAACAGCTCACCCTTATGAAGTTTCACTATGGACAAGGCTTGGTGCTAGAACTTCTGCTAAATGCTTTGTTCCTATCTCTTCAAAACAAGGGCTTTTAATTAAAAATCAAGCCCAAGCAAATCAATTACTTGCCTATTTAAGTGAATCTGGAAACAAAGAAAAACTCACTCCTCTATTAAAAGAACTCGCTACATCTAAAAACTCTTTAAAAACCACTTATAACACAACAATCTCTTTTGCTTCTCAACCGCAATTAAGAGATTCCTTAAAACAATTAGGCGACAAAAACCAATATTGTTTTGAGTGGAATGACAAGACAAAACAACTCACAGCACATCCTTACAAAAACTCCATATGGACAAAACTGAGCTTTGACTCCTCTGTATCTCTAGAAGTTATTCCTGGAGGATCTATTCGTATGCAAAATCAACTGCAAGCAAAGCTATTAAGCTCTTACCTATCTGACATAAATCATACAAAAAAACAAACAACTCAAAATATCACCGATAAATTCCAAAATTATTTAAAAAGTTTAGAAGAATCACTCCAAGAAGCTAACGCATGTTACACCCAATTAACTCCCTACATAAAAACTATCAATCGCTTTAAAAGCTACACACAATTTACAAATCTTTTAAATCAAGCTCAAGAATTGATTAGCAGATACGCGCCCCCTTTCATATCAGATGATGACGATAAGGCTCTCTATGATAAAAATGCTAAGTTACATACTAAAGTGCATAAAACAATGAAAGAAAGCTCGCTTAAGCTAGATCAGTTACAAAAACTCATTCAAGATTTATCCGGCACATCGTTAACAATTAAGATTAACACTCAAGCAAACGGCTCCATCTATACATGGGATCCCCGCACAAAGTGCCTTTCAAAGGCAAATCTAATGCAAATAAAAAAAGATACTGCTGTTATCCCAATTGTTAAACGCCTAAAAGATCTATTTAAAGATAAGGCTTACCTTAACGCTTTAACGCAAAAACTAGACGAGCTTAAAATCACTGAAGATATGGGCTTATATATGTCTGAAACAAACTATAAAGACTTTATCCAATATCTTTTATCAAATGGCCCATTTGCTGTTTTTCAAGCCCTTGAAACACTTAAACCTTATTTAGTGGTTAAAGACAACTCCTCCAAACTAACATACCAAGCAGCATCCCGCTCTGGCTCCCCATCCGAATCTGACTCAGCTGTAAGCCTCTATTCTGCCCCAACTCCTCCAAGTCCTACTGTCGGCATACAAGACACTTTTGTATATCCTCTTTCTAATAACACAAAATTGTCTATAAAGCGCTTTTCTGATGACCTTGACAAAAACCATGTCTTCTATGAACTAAAAACAGAGAAAAAGCCTGATGAAACAACTTACATATTAACACCAAAAAAATTAGAGGATGGGAACTTTGCATATTTTAAATCCTCTAAAGTGTTTGTCCGCTTTGGCTTAGAAAATGAACTCCCTGGTATGCTTTTTACTAATGAAAAAGAAGCTAATATATTTATCAAGCTTATGTCAGAATCAATAGACAAACAACTACGAATAAAAGCACTTGAACCCTTTGCTAGTCCACTCAATACTATCATAAAAGCGAGCAATGTAAAAGCGACCAGATACAACAAAGTAAGTTTTATTCTTTAAATGTTTTTCTTAATCAAAATGCCCTAGTCTAGTAAGATGTAAGGCATGAATAAAATACTAAAAATCCACAATTTTACATTGGGTCATAAACAGCCTTTCGCTGTGATCTCTGGCCCCTGCATTATAGAAGATGAGGACCACACTCTTAAGTGTGCAGAAACCCTTGTGCAAATATGCAAAGATTTGAATATCCCCCTAATTTTTAAAGCAAGTTACGATAAAGCTAACCGCTCTTCCATCCATTCTTTTAGAGGCCCAGGTCTTGAAAAAGGATTAAAAATCTTAGAAAGAGTTAAAAAAACCTTTAACATTCCTGTTACAACAGATATTCACGAACCCTCTCACGCTCAATCTGTAGCAGAGGTTTGTGACATCTTACAAATTCCAGCTTTTTTATGTAGGCAAACAGATCTACTTATTGCTGCAGCCCAAACTAAAAAACCTGTAAATATCAAAAAAGGGCAATTCATGGCCCCTTGGGATATGCAAAATGCAGTTGATAAACTCACCTCCATGGAAAATGATCAAATCATCCTGACAGACAGAGGAACCTGCTTTGGTTACAACAACTTAGTCAGCGATATGCGCTCTTTTATTATCATGCAAGAATTTGGTTATCCCGTTTGCTTTGATGCCTCCCATTCGGCCCAACTACCGGGTGGTCTAGGCACACAAACAGGGGGTCAGCGACAATTTATTCCAACTCTTGCTAAGGCAGCTGTTGCATCAGGAGCCCATCTAGTTTTTATTGAATCTCATCCCAATCCAGATCAAGCAAAAAGTGATAGTACAACTGTTATGCCCTATGATAGCTTAAAAAAATTGCTAAACGAGCTAAAGCAGCTTCATAGTTTGATCCAGAGTTTTTCATGCTAAAAAAAACTTATTTAACAACGCTTCTGCTTTTTTTTTTAGTCACTGTCTATATTATTTATTAC
>JBAWWQ010000195.1:0-3411 GCA_037146655.1 Chlamydiota bacterium
ATTCATAGATATTTATTTTTATTAGGATAGCCTTAAAAATTCCATAATTTTTAAGGCGCTCACATCTAGTCTAGTGTGAAAATAAAGCTTTGCATTGATTGGGGGTGGAAACGCCCTTATTTTTTACGCAAATTTTACGCACTAGACTGGAAAAAACTGGCAAAAAGAAACCCAAGAGGGGCTAAACGATTTGTCTTTAAATCCTTTATTTTCTTGGGCTTATTTAATCTGGCTTACGCCAGTTTATTGGAGGTGGAGAGACGCATTCAGAACTTTTGACTGGAGGAGTTTCGCACTTTCAGCTACGATCTTCTCTAAAAATTATAGTGTTGTAGTAGATGTTTGCAAGAGCCTGCACATCTTCTGCTTGATAGTCTCGAATGGATATTTCGGTTTTCATAAGCTCGCGTCTGTTTTGAATGCAATGTCTACTACGCCTTGAGGTTCAAACATAGCTATGAAATGTCTATACATTTCTATTCTGTTCTTGCCCGCATCTGTGGTTAGGAGCAGCTCCTTGCTGTAGATGGCAATATCTTCTACAATTCGTTCATGTCGGTAATAGGCTAAGCTTGTCGAATTAATTTCCGTTTTTCCATAACCCTTATAAAAAAGTTTTTCCTCAAACGGCTTATTCCAAACATTCGCAACACCACCCCCTATAAACATGAGGTCACGTTCTTTTGGTGCCATGATGGGTTCATCCCAATCTACTATGTAGATATCAGAGTTTTCATGGATTAGCACATTGCCACCATGAATATCGGAATGACACAACACTAACGCAGGCGAGTGGTTCTGAAGTTTTTTCCCTAACTGTTCGGCGCAATCTACCAGTCGACGAATCTCAGGCATAGCTTGTTTCATGAATTGTTGTAGTTTTAAGCCTATTTCGTCAGTGGCAGGATTACCTTCAACGTGAGAGTAGATTGACCGAAGAGCATCACGCCATTTTGGTGAGTAAGTCTCTTTTCGGATTCGGTGTTGGATAGATGATGGCACCTCAATTTCATGAACCTGCTTCAGTGCTTTTCCAAGCTTAATCCATTGATCATCTGTTAAACTTCGACTGAACCCCTCCTGCCCTTCAATAAAGGGGTATACAATAAGAGTAAAATTCTCAATTGGCTGGGTTGACTTGCTATGAATTGTTTTGATAGGGGGAATGATCTGCTGTATTCCTGCTTGCTGCAACAGCTCGACTATTTCAACGCCGATATCATGATGGTGCCCTAGTTTAAGTTTTATAAAGTAGGATGCTTGATCAGATGTTTGAGCTTTATATATCGAAGCATTTGCATCCGCGCCTATAGGTAGAAACGTAAGAGTAGTGACTGTAATGCCATAATTGGTGTTTAGGCATTTAATGATGGTTTCGTCTGACAGAGCGTGCTTTTCTAACATATGCCCTCTAGAAAAAGATCGACGTCTTTTTGGCTTTTGAAGATAAGAAAATCAGTCTGCGGATATTTTTCTCTGAGTTCTTCGATTTGGGCTCTTTTTTCGTTCTCTGGCCTCGAGTTCTTGCTCAAGTGCTTCAATGCTTGGTAAAGACCCTTTTAACTCATCAGGAAGAGATTCTATGATCTTTGCTTCATGCTGAGATATGCCAATAGGTTTATTGATATCTCGCAACGCATACTCAGCAACGACTTTGTTTTTGCCCTTACAAAGCAAAAGTCCTATGGTGGATTTGTCGTCAGGATGCCTCATTTTGTAATCTACAGCAGAAAGATAGAAGTTCATCTTTCCGACAAACTCTGGCTTGAAATCTGTTGCCTTTAGCTCAACCACGATAAAGCATCTAAGCTTGTAATGATAGAAAAGCAGATCGATATAAAAATCTTGTCCTCCAACTTCCAGGTGAACTTGGCGGCCTACCAAAGAAAAACCAGCTCCAAGCTCGAGTAAAAATCTTTGGACGTGGTCCAATAACCCTGATTCCAGTTCTTGCTCATCGTGCTTATCTCGTAGAGTTAAAAAATCAAAGCAATAGGGGTCTTTTAAAGCTTGATGAGCCAGGTCAGATTGAGGAGAAGGGAGGGTTATTTGAAAGTTTGTAATGGCCTTCCCTTCTCGTTTATGAAGGCCGTTATCTAGCCAGTGCAATAAGACATTTCGACTCCATCCATGTTCAATCGTTTTGTGGGCATACCAGATTCTATCCTGGAGAGTTTCAAGCTTTTGAAGGAGAAGGATATTATGGCCCCATGGAATTTGGCCAACAACCTATTGGCTAATTGCAAATTCTGGGTATTCCCTTGCGAATTGAACCATATACTTGATGTTTGTTAGAGAGAAACCCTTCATTTCTGGAAAAGTAGATTTGAGGTCCTTGGCTAAATTTTCGACAGTCTTAGAGCCCCAACCTTCATCCTTCTGTTTGAGATGGATTTTAGAGCCTATTTCCCAGTAAAGATTGATGAGTTCATGGTTAACAGCTAAAGCGGCTTTTATCTGAGAGGTTAAGATTCTTTCTTTAATCTCTTTGAAGAATGCTTTGTATTCTTTCAGGTCTGTGGCCTTAACTTTCTCGACTGTATTAGATGACATTTTTCTCTCTTGGTATAAGTCGAAGAGTGTAGCATAAAAATCCCAAAAATCAAGGAAGTTTTACTGCAGTTTCATCCAGTCTACTGCGTAAAAATTGCGTAATTGGGCTTTATGCAGCTGAATTTTGCGGTGTGAATTTTGTGTTGTATGTCACTAAAAACAAAAGGCTTCAGTCGTGAAACTGAAGCCTTAAAATTGATTGGAGGTGGAGAGAATCGAACTCTCGTCCTTAGTAAACCTTATAATAACGACTACATGCTTAGCACCTTTTTTTAAAGCTCATCTTGCTGCAAGGTGCATCACTTCGGATGAGTTTACCACTAATAATCTTAAGCTAGGATCCTCAGTGATCAAGGATTCCAGGCTCATACCAGAATGATAACGATGGATCTTAAAATCTCTAGTCAAATCTTAAGACATCGGCTACTCAAAACGGGTTAGGTCTTAAGCGGCAAGAGCGTAATGCTCTTCTTGTGTTGTGTTGACATTTAATGTCTTACCGGTTTTTTTAGGAGGCCAACCGATATCCTCCGCATGCCTTTATTACTTAGCTTCCAAGTCGAAACCTGTACACCCCCATAAGGGATTTTATCATAGATAGGCTTTCTCTGACAGAAATGATTATCCTTCTATAAGGTGTTACTAGCAATCTTAAAATACAAAAACGAATAAATCTTTAACTTAAAGCTAGTTGTAAACAGGTCTTGTCTAGGTTCTATAGTTGCTTAAATTTGTAGTATAAATGGCTACCTCCTTAAAAAAACACATTAAACATTTGATTTTCAAAGTATTATGATTTTTTCTCTTAAATGAGGGGCTTTAGACCCTTTGTAAGCAGCTTGTAATCAACTACTTAAT
>JBAWWQ010000196.1:0-3348 GCA_037146655.1 Chlamydiota bacterium
CTTCGTGATTGGTCTTTAGCGTGTAAAACATATGAAATTATCTTCTATTTATAAAAGCTTATCTTGTCTAACTCTTATGCTAGGATCTAGCGCGCAAGTTTTAGCTGGGAATGAAAAGACACATAGCCATGATATTGGTATCGTGAACTTCACTTCTTGTATCACCGAATCAAAATTAGGTAAAAAAGAACAAGAAGCTCTAGAAGGTGTCCGCAACCAAATATCTTCTCTTATTAAAGATATCGAAGATCAATTAAATGATGTAACCAGCAAGTTAAACGATGCAGACTACCTAGATGGACTTTCTCCTGAAGGTGAGCAAGAGCTGAAAATCAAATATCAAACACTCAGAGAAGACCACGAGAGATATCAAGGACAATTTTATCAAGTTATGCAGCAAGCTAACATGAAACTTGTACAAACTGTTTCTTCTTACGTCAATGCCGCAACAGATAAAATCGCTAAACTAAAAAGTTTGTCTTTAGTTGTAAATAAAGATGCTTGTTTCTCCTTTAACGATAGCTTTGATATAACACATGATGTCGTATTAGAAATGGATAAAGCCTTTGATGCTCTGCAACAACAAGGTCCAAAAGAGATTTCTAAAGCAACTACCCCATCTTCTCAAGATAGTGTAGCCAAATAAGGAAAAGCTTTTAATGTCCAAAGTTTTTACCCTTGAAGCTCTAGCAAAATTTGCACAGTGTGACTTTGTTGGCAATGCCAACCATGCAGTTAACTATGTAAATAGTTTAGAGTCAGCAACTTCTAATGAAGTTTCTTTTTTAGCAAATCTTCGCTATAAAGATCTTCTGCCGATGTGCCAAGCTGGGATTATTTGCATTGATCCCTCGATACCGCTGATTGAGGGTAAAAACTTTTTAATTTCTTCAAATCCTTCTAAAACCTTTCAAATTATTACCGACCTTATTTTATCGACAGCCATTTCCGGTTTTGAAAAAATCCACCCGACTGCAGTGGTTCATGAAACCGTAAAGTATGCAGAAGATGTTGTCATAGGTCCTCATGTCACTATCGATCAAAATGTTTCAATTGGCAAAGGGACAAAAATCTATGCGAATACTTTCATCGGATCGAATGTAGTCCTTGGTGAAAATTGCATTATTTATCCAGGTGTAGTCATTCGAGAACATTGTATTTTACATAATCGAGTTATTTTACAGCCCGGTGCTGTGATTGGAGCATGTGGATTTGGTTATATTACAGATCCATCTGGACATCATCATAAAATCCCTCAACTTGGCAATGTTATTTTAGAAGATGATGTAGAAATCGGGGCTAATACAACAATTGATAGAGCTCGTTTCAAACACACCTCTATCAGCAAAGGGACGAAAATCGATAATCTTGTTCAAATAGGACACAATGTTACTTTAGGAAAACATAATATTATTGTCTCTCAAACAGGGATTTCAGGATCAGCTAAAACAGGTGATCATGTGATCTTAGGAGGCCAAGCTGGAGTGATGGGTCATATAGAAATAGGAGACCATGTCCAAGTAGCTACTCGAGGTGGCGTTTCTAAAACAATTAAAAAACCAGGTCAGTATGGTGGTTCTCCCCTACAACCTTTTCAAGATTTCAATAAAAACCGAGTACATCTTCGCAATATTGAAAAATACATCAAACGTATCGAAGAACTCGAGTCTAGACTTCAAGCTTTAGAAAAGCTAATAACAAAATAATATCTTGTCATTAAAAACTCTTCTCTTTAGGTTGAAAATTAATAGAGAATGCTCGTTGTTGAAGGCATGGTATGCTCACCATTTATATAAAAAATGATATTGATGATGAATTCCAAAGGATTGAAAAGCCTTGTGAAGGCTGCTGGATACACATCGATCAAGTTACTTTAGAAGATGTCCAGTATATATGCACATTAACTGGTTTAGAACAAACAGATCTACAAGATTGTCTAGACAAATACGAAGTACCACGTATTGAAAAACTCGATGATCGAGTGCTTGTATTTACAAGACATCCAACGGCCACAAGAGAATCTGGTCTATTTACCGCAACATTTACAATTATTATGACTAAAAACTACTTCATCACAATCTCACCCACTTGCAGCTACTTAGTACAAAGTTTTATCTCTCATAAACCTAAATTAACAACTGCTCAAAATGCTAAATTTTTAATCTACATCTTACTTAAAATCACACAAGCTTTTACTCAACAAATCAAAAGAATCCGGGCAAGTGTGTTACAACAAGAAAAAGAAATTGATCATATTGAAAGTGAAGACATTACAAATCTTACAATGAATGAAGAAAATCTCAATCAATATCTATCAAGTCTTCTTCCTTTAAGGGGGGTATTAGAAGCAATTACCTCTGGAAAATACACAGTCCTACATGAAAAAGACCAAGATCTTCTTGAAGACCTTTTAAATGCTAGCATCCAATCAGAGGATCTATGTTCGACTAACCTGCGTAGTATTCGGAGCCTAAGAGACTCTTACCAAATCATTTTCACTAACCAACTTAATAAAACCATTAGACTTTTAACAGCTTTAACAATCATTTTGAGTTTCCCAACCATGATCGCAAGCTTATACGGGATGAATGTTAAACTTCCTATTTCACAAAGCCCTTATGCTTTTATTTTTATTCTATTTTTTATTTTTGGTATAGGCTTTACAGCCTATTACATTTTCCAAAGAAAACGATGGTTATAATGCTAATATAAAAAACCCATCAAATATAAGGGAATTCTATTTTGAGTACCTACTAAAATATCATCAGCTAAAATAACCGCATTTTTATCCTCTTTAATTTGTTTTGTATTTTTGTTGTTACCACCCACCTCAAAAATTGTTTCTCCAATTTTAAAATCTCCTTTATTACTATAAAAAATAGGGATTTGCATATTTTGCATTTGATTAACCACAAAAGTTTCTCGTATTTTACCTTTTGTTTGATCTTGAGCTAATGGCAAATAAGCTGCATAAATAAGATTAGTATTTTCCGGGTACATTTTAATAGGATTACGCAGATAAGCATCTCCTCCATTCCCTGGATAAATAAAACGAATTAATCCAGCCTCCTCTAGGAATTTTAAATAATTAGAAATAGTATCAAAATCTTTTCCTAAAAGATTAGCTAACTTATAAGCATTAATCTCTCCAGGCGATGAATTAATAACAAACTTATAAAGCTTTTCAATTATAGACAGTGACGGAGTCTTTAATGCATGCAATTTGCCTATATCTTCATAAATAGTCATCTGGACAGCATTATCTAACGACTGAAACTTATCTCTATCTTGAACATATCCTTTAAAAAAAGGATAATATCCCTTTTTTAAATAATCATTAAAGTACTT
>JBAWWQ010000197.1:0-3330 GCA_037146655.1 Chlamydiota bacterium
TTGCAAAAGAGGTGATTAATCAGCTTCCAACATCATGTGTATGTTCTGCCTATGATCCGGCGCTTATGGAGCTTATTAAAAGTGTCTTTGTAAACCCTTATTTTCGAGTATATCCCAATTCAGATGTGATAGGTGTAGAGTTTGGTGGTGCTATGAAAAATATTATAGCAATTGCTTGTGGTATATCTGATGGTCTTGGATTTGGAACAAATACTAAAGCTGCTATCATGACAAGGGGGCTTCATGAAATACGCAAGCTTGCTGTTACAAAAGGGTGCGCTCCTGAAACTCTTAATGGCCTTGCTGGACTTGGTGATTTATGTACGACATGTTTATCTCCTGATAGTCGTAATTATCGTTTTGGTTTTTTAATTGCAGAAGGACTTACACCAGATAAGGCTAAGGTAAAGATAGGGATGGTTGTTGAAGGTGCAACTACATGTATTTCGGCTCTTGAGCTTGGAGAAAAGGCGGGGATTTCTCTTCCGATTACAAAAGCGATTTATCAGATTATTTATGAAGGGATGTCTCCCCAAGAAGCTGTTAAATCTCTTCTTACACGTGAGATCAAAGAAGAGCATTTATGAAGACATTGGAAGGAGCCAAGGTTGTTACTTCTCAAGAGATGCGTCGTCTTGAAAAACTCAGTATTGATGATGGTTATTTATCCGATAATTATATGGTGCAAGCAGGCTTTGGTGTCGCAGAGTATGTAAGTGCTTTTATCGAAAAAAAGCAACTATCTAAAGAGGTTATATTACTTGTCGGTAAGGGTGATAATGGTGGTGATGCGTATGTTGCAGGTATCGAACTTCTTAAAAGAGGTTTTACCGTCAAAGCGTTTTACCTCTATGACACCAAAGAGTGTAGTGAGCTTAATCAGAAATATTTTCATAAATTCCTAGAAAATCAAGGTGTTGCAACCCTCTTAACAGAGGCTAAGCAGCTAGATTTTCATTCAAAAGCTTTTATTTTAGATGGTCTTTTAGGAACGGGATTTCAAGGATCTTTAACAGGATTTTTAAAGCAGGTAGTGGAGGCTGTTAATCAAAGTGGGGCTCCTATTTTTGCAATTGATATACCATCTGGGTTGCATGGAACAACTGGGGTTGTTGATGGGGCTTGCATTAAAGCGGAGGAGACTCTTTATTTAGGTTTTCCAAAAGTGGGTTTTTTCTTAAGGCAAGGGTATGCCTATATAGGCAAGCTTGTACAGATCCATTTTGGATTGCCAAAAAGTTATGAAGATCAAGCAATTTATTCACAGTGCCTTTTAAATGAGGAAAAGATAGCGGATTATTTACCTGAGATTCAAAGAGCAAGGCATAAATATCAAAGAGGTTATGTGATAGCATTAGCGGGTTCTTGTGGTATGGCAGGAGCGGCTAATTTAGCATGTCTTGCAGCGCTTCGAGCAGGTGCTGGGATTGTTCGTCTTTTTTATCCAAAAGCAATGGAGCAAGAGCTTTCTAACTCTTTTAAAGAGCTTATTAAAACATGTTTAGATCCACGTGATTCTGCAGTGATAGAGAAAGAGCTGTTGCGTGCTAAAGCCCTATTAATAGGTCCAGGCCTTGGTCAAGATGCTGCAGTACAAACTCTATTTCTTTCTTTACTTGCAAAAATCAACACACCTTGTGTGATTGATGCAGATGCTTTGACACCGTTTGCTAAAAAAGCTTTGATATATCCTAAAGAGGTGATTTTAACACCACATCATCAAGAGATGCTTCGGTGTTTAGATTTAGAGAAAATGGATACAGAGGAAGAGTTTTTTAAGCAGATACAAGTGTTTGTTGAAAAAAAGCAAGTGACTCTTGTTCTTAAAGGGGCCCCTACAAGGATATTTTGTCCTGGCAAACCGTGTTTGATTGTTCCTAGGGGAGATCCCGGGATGGCGACAGCTGGTGCAGGAGATGTGCTTACAGGCATACTTGCAGCGCTACTAGCTCAAGGTCTTAGTGCTAGAGAAGCTGCAGCATTAGGGGTGTATATGCATGCGCGCTCAGGAGAGCTTGCTGCCTTAGAAAAAACATCTTATTCAGTTATAGCATCTGATTTAATAGATAAGCTCGCAGAGGTTTTCTGCGAGCTTCAAAATAACTAACTAAAAAATGCTTCATACCATGTAGCGAATTCATGGATCCCTTTTTCAAGAGATGTTGTAGGGCTGTAGTTTAAAAGGGCTTGACTTTTTGAAAGGTCAGCGCATGTTTCTAATACATCGCCAGGTTGCATAGGTTGAAATTCAATGATAGCTTTTTTCCCTAGTACGTTTTCTAAGGCGTGAATAAGTGTCATGAGCTCTTCTGGACGATTATTACCTAAGTTGAAAATTTCATGTTCCGTAGGTCGATCAATAGCTGCTGTGCATCCTTGAATGATATCATCGATATAGGTGAAATCGCGACGCATTTTCCCATGATTGAATACATGGATAGGTTTATTTTCTTTAATTGCTTTAGCAAAAGAGAAATAGGCCATATCAGGGCGTCCCCATGGACCATAAGCTGTAAAAAAGCGAAGACCTGTTGTTGGGATATTAAATAAATGGTGGTAAGAATGAGCCATTAATTCATTAGATTTTTTTGTAGCTGCATAGAGGTTTGCTGGAGCTATGACTGTGTCTGTTTCAGCGAAAGGTATTTTTGTATTTAGGCCATACACAGATGAGGAAGAAGCATACACTAAATGCATAGGTTGAAAAGCTCTACATAGCTCTAAAACTTCTAGAAATCCATCTACGTTATTTTGTACATAGCAGTGAGGGTTATTTAAAGAAAAGCGGACACCTGGTTGAGCAGCTAGATGGATGAAGTGGGAAAAATCAGTTTTTTGAAAGATATAATATAAGGCTTTTAAGTTACGTATATCGTGGCTCAGTGTTGTGATGCCTAGTTGTTTAAGGTGCTTGGCTCTTTCTTTTTTTAAAAAAGATGGATAATACTCATTGAAATTATCACAACCAATAACTCGATCACCTCTAGCATGTAGATGTTTTGCTAAGTGGTAACCAATAAAGCCTGCGATACCTGTAATAAAAACTGTTTTTTGTGATGGCATGGAGATCTCTTGTTATAAAATGAGGGTCGAGTATAGGGTGGTGCTATCATCTCGTCAAGTAAATCTAAAAATCACTTTGTCTATATTCATATAGTAGATTTTTTCACAGTTTCTATTGCACTAAAAATCATGGGGATCTCAACCCTTTTAATGGGATGTTATTTATATAGCGATAAAGAGCTTTAGTAAGCGATTCAGATTCACTGATAGCAATACTATAAGCAAAACTATTTCCGGAGTTGTCTAATGTGATAGTAGATCCTGGGC
>JBAWWQ010000198.1:0-3311 GCA_037146655.1 Chlamydiota bacterium
ACCTGAGTTTGATAAGACAAAATTAATGTGTGAATTATATGCATTTAATCCCTGGTACACAGATCGCCAAGGAGCGATATGATCTTCTGTTGTTGCAACGGAAAACATCGGTGTATCAACTTTAGACAGATCAATTTCTACGTCTAAATAATGGTCTACAAAAGACTTATTATGTTCAGGATCAAGAGCTTCTAAAAGAGAGGAGCCTGGGTCGCCTTGATAGCTCGCACCCATTTTATCAATTTCATCAATCAAAATAACGGGATTGCTACTACCGGCTTGTTTAAGGGCCTGTACCAACTTGCCCGGCATAGCACCTACGTAAGTTCGGCGATGTCCTGTGATCTCACTCTCATCACGCATGCCGCCTACTGAAAAGTGAAAAAATTTACGATCAAGAGCTTTAGCAATACTTTTAGCAACGCTTGTTTTACCCACACCTGGAGGGCCTACTAAGCATATAATGCTTCCCTTGATACCACCTGTTAATGCACCAACACTCATAAACTCGAGAACACGTTCTTTGATATCTTTAAGATCAAAGTGGTCCTCTTCCAGCATTTTATGGGCTCTTTTAAGATCCAGATTGTCTGTGGTGGTGATACCCCAAGGTAAGCAGGTGAGCCAATCGAGGTAATTACGGCAAACACCATATTCCGAGGAGAGAGGTTCTATGACAGACAGTTTTTCTAATTCTTCACGAATTACTTTCATGGCTGATTCTGGAACGGTCTTTCCTTTTAAACGCTCTTCAAACTTGATGGTATCGAGACGCTTTTCGTCCTTTTCAAGGCCAAGTTCTTTTTTAATAGTTTTAAGCTGTTCACGTAAGAAGTATTCTCTTTGATGTTTCCCAACGGATACTTCAATTTTTTTATGTATATCATGTTGAAGTAAACTTAGGTCGATTTCTTTACGTAGTAGAATAAGAGTTTTGTCTATACGCTCTTCAATATTAAAGGTTTCGAGCACATCTTGCAGTTCTTCACGAGCAGCTGTTGTTAAGGCAACGGCGAAATCTGCAAGCTTACTTGGTTCTGTAAAATCCGAATGACTTAAAAAAATCTGCAGCTCTTCTTTAAAAAGAGGATTCAACTTCAAAAGATCTTTAATTGTTGTAATAATACTGATTGAGTAAGCTTTAATCGCTTTTGCCTGTTTATCATCTACTTCATCTTCATGATATTCAATTAAAGCTTCTAAATGCTTGGGATTTTTAATAGCTTTTTTGATCTTGATCCTTTTTTCCATATTCAAGACCACTTGAGCCCCATCCCCCTGTTCCAAAGGAATAATCCTCAAAATACGTGCTGCTACACCCACTTCATGTAAATCATCAACACCCATTTTATAGATATCAACATCTTCTTGCTTTGTAAGAAACAAACCTAAAATTTTATCTTCGGACTTCGCCACCTCTTTCAATATCTCATAATAAACACCTGGTTCAATTACAAGGGGGGCTGCCATCCCAGGGAAAAAAGGCCGTCTTGTCATAGGCAAGACAAACACCTTACTTGGTAAGACTTTTTCCTTTTTTAAGGATGGGCTTTCTTTTTTTTTCTTTTTAGGGATTCTTTTAAGAGTTTCTTCTAACTGAGCTTCAAGATCTTTTTTCAAAATATCCTCCGACAAGCTTATATGGTTGCACTATAAAATAGTGACCAATAAATAAGCAATTCCCTTATTAACTTAAGGGTTTTTCTCTAATTATTTAAAAAAAGAATACTCTATATTTTGAAGCCACTAATCCTACTAAAAAAGAGCGTTAGAATTTTTCTCTTTGTTATGTTATCCTATACAAAAAAAATCACACAAAAAAATTATGAAAGGTCTTATTTTAGACACAAGTCACCAAGCTTTTATAGCCGTCAGCTCCCATGGGAAATTGTTAGATTTTTCCACATGTGCAGCTCAGTGTTCTTCTACGTTTGTTCAAGACATTGATGAGTGTTTAAAAAGCCTATCTCTTCTTTTAAGTGACCTCAAATACATCTCGATAGGAATAGGACCAGGCTCCTTCTTAGGTACAAGAATTGGTGTAATCGTAGCAAAAAGCCTTTCTTACGCTCTAAACATACCCCTTATTCCATTTTGCAGTTTAGAGGCTTATCAAACTGAACCTCCATTTTTTGTTCTTTCTGATGCTAAATCTAAAGGAGCCTATCTATTAGAACCGCATAAAAATTCATCCCCCAAACTTTTAAATGCTATAGAATTGGAAGAGCTCTGCCTAGAACACCCACTATTTATATCTCCTCTTGCAGAGCCACTGTTAAGTAAATTCCCCTTCCTTAAACAGTCAGATTGCCTACAAGCAGCCCCCTGCCTGTCTTATTTGTGCCAATATACCTATGAAAAATATCTCTCTTCCAACCCAGAAAAACAAGCTAGTCTTGAAATTCATTATCTAAGACTTTCTTAATCATTGAACTAATATCAGATGCTCGTGTAAACTTAAAATCGATCTAAACTAGTAAATTTTTTAAAATCAAAAATCTTTTAAATTTAGGACGTGATGCTGTATGTCATTTGTTAAAGTGAGAACAGGGGAGCCTCTCGACAAAGCTTTAAGAACTCTGAAGAAAAAACTTGATAAAGAAGGGGTAATGAAATCTGCTAAGGCCCATCGCTTTTACGATAAACCTTCTGTGAAAAGCCGCGCAAAGTCTAAGGCTGCTCTTAAGTATAAGTTAAAAAAATTCCGTTAATTTTTTCTCCAATTTTTTGATGTTTTTTTTAGCACTTTAAATGTGGTTTTGCTAATATATTTAGATATTTGCATGTAAAAATTACATTAGAAACTTTTATTGAAGTAAGATTATGTCAGACTACTATAATGTACTAGGCGTTGCAAAAGCTGCAAGCCAAGATGAAATTAAAAAGGCCTATCGTAAACTTGCCATTAAGTATCATCCGGATAAAAATCCAGGCAATGCTGATGCTGAAAAGCAATTCAAGCGCGTTTCTGAAGCTTATGAAGCTTTAAGCGATGAGAAGAAAAGGCAAATCTATGACCAATATGGAGCTGACGCTTTAAAAGGCGCTGCTGCAGGTCATGCAAGCGGGGCTCATGGTTTTTCTTCTATGGAAGAAGCGCTACGTACATTTATGGGAGCTTTTAGCGGTGGTAGTGGCGGTGGTGGTGGGGAATCGATCTTTGACTCTTTCTTTGGTGGTCAAGGTGGAGATGCCGGCGCTCATCATGCTACGCAAGGCGCTAGCAAAAAAGTTTCTTTAACTGTTTCTTTTGAAGAATCTGCTAAAGGTGTTGAAAAAGAAATTTCCATCACAAACCATGCTACTTGCCC
>JBAWWQ010000199.1:0-3303 GCA_037146655.1 Chlamydiota bacterium
AATAAATCCTGGAAAATTACCATACATAGCTTCTACGCAATGAGAATGCTGACATGAAACTTGAGCTGCTGCACCATTGGGTCCTCTAAAAACAATCGGAACATTAAATCTTCCACCTGACATGTAGTGCATTTTACAAGCATTAGAAATAAGCTGATCTGCTGCTACAAATGAGAAGTTAAAACTCATAAACTCTACAATAGGTTTTAATCCTGTCATAGCAGCGCCGATTGCTAAACCGGCAAAGCCATTTTCAGCAATGGGTGTGTCAATAATGCGCTCAGGGCCCCATTTATCAAGAAGACCTTTTGTCACCTTGTAAGCTCCATTATACTCAGCTACCTCTTCACCTAAAACAATGACATTAGGATCTCTTTGCATCTCTTCATCGATCGCCTGTCTAAGGGCTTCTCGCATCTCTATTTCTTGCATTTCCATATTTTCCTTATACTTAACCAGGACAAAAGACATCTTCTTCTAAAGACAGTACATCAGGATTTGGACTGTTTTTAGCAAATTCCATCGCTTCTATTACTAAATCTTTTTGCTCTTTATTAATTTTTTCATATTCATCTTCTGTAAGATAACGAGCTTTTTGCAAGTCTTTCACAAACTTTATAATAGGATCTTGCTCCATAATTTTTTTCAGACACTCTTTTGAACGGTACAACCCAGGATCTGAAATAGAATGACCTTTAAATCTTTGTGTAAATGCCTCTAAAATCACGGGACGAGAAGTATTAATCACTTCCTGTGAAGCCTGAGCAAATCCCTGATAACAGCTGAAATAATCCATCCCATCGATAGAATAGCCGTTAATCCCATAAGCCGGAGCTATTGTCTCAGCAATCGGTGATACACAAATAGCTCTATTGACAGCTGTACCCATCCCCCACTGATTATTTTCAATCACAAAAAGACAAGGGAGATCCCAAAGAGCCGCAATATTAAGAGATTCATGAAGTGTTCCTTGTGCAACAGCTCCATCTCCTAAAAAACAAACCGCTAAGCTTTTTTTCTTTTGAAATTTTAAAGAAAATGCAGCTCCTATCGCAATGGGTAGATGGCCTCCCACAATACCAAATCCTCCCAAAAGACGATCCGCATAAAAATGCATAGATCCCCCTCGTCCCTTGGCATTGCCTGTGCTTTTTCCATAAAGTTCAGCCATAGCTTCTTTGGGTGTAACACCAAGCAAAAGAGCTAAAGCATGACACCGATACGTTGTTAAATACCATGGCGTTTGTTCTAATAAATTTACACAAGCTGTTTGAATAGCTTCCTGCCCTGTGTAAGCGTGAAAAAACCCACCAACATCTCCATGTTGATAAGCAGATTCTGCGCGCATCTCAAAATTACGTATTAAAAGCATAGAACGTAATGCTTGAAGAAGATGTTCTTTCCCAAGCGTTTTGATCCATTTTTTTTTATTATCAGGCAAGAAATGGATTTTCCCTTGTTTTTTTTGCATAAATCTAGCTTTCCAGCGTTGGCTTTTTTTTAAGTTATATCAAGTATTGCTATAAAATCAATGTTCACTATCAACTTCTTCTATAGAGGTAATTGTTTGAGCAGATTCTATCACTTCAAAAGAATCATTTAAACACGTGCTAGACCTGCTATTAGACACTTGGACACAACTATTAGTTAATAATATTAAACAAAGAATTCCGCAAAATCCTAGCACAATCCTTCCCTTTTTTCATTGTCTATGTTAGATTTTAGCAAATGTTTTAATAACTCCAAAAGAGAAAAACTATGGCAAAGCGTCCTATTTATTATGATACAGAAACAACAGGCGTAAGATCTGATAAAGATAAAATTATCGAAATAGCAGCTTATGATCCTTATCAAGATCGTTCTTTTGTAAGTTTAATTAATCCCGGTATACCTATTCCAAAAGAAGCAAGCAATATTCACCATATCACAGACGACATGGTTGCAAACGCCCCCTCTTTTGCAATTGTTGGACAGCAATTTGCCGATTTTTGTTCAGGTGATGTTGTATTAATTGCTCATAATAATGACGCTTTTGACAAACTCTTTTTACAAGCAGAATTTACAAAAGCAGGGTTAGAGCTTCCAAAGTGGCCTTATATTGACACTTTAAAATGGGCTAGAAAATACCGAACAGATCTTCCAAAACATTCTCTTCAACATTTGCGCGAAGTATTTAACATCCCTCCAAATCAAGCTCATAGAGCTTTAGATGACGTTATGGTACTTTACCAGGTCTTTTCTCAACTTATTGGAGATCTTTCTATGGAAACCATTCTTGATCTTATGAAAACAGAGACTAATTTACGTCATATGCCTTTTGGAAAACATAAAGGTGCTCTTCTGCAAGATATACCTAAAGCCTATATTCACTGGCTTGCAGATAATGGCGCTTTAGACAAACCAGATAACGAGCTACTTAAAAAAAGTTTCGAAAAACTGGGTCTACTACCCAATGCAGCAGCTGTTTAAGCTTTTAAAACAGTCATTGGTCTGGAGATTGGCGTATGCTTTTTTAAATGATCCACTAAAAGAAGCGTACCCTTCACAAACACGGGTAATCCCACTAAAACAGCAACTGATACAAAAGGGTGGATCCCTCCAGCTTTTAATGCCACAAAATCATGAGAAGGGTCTGCATGAGTCCCCAAAGCTGAAAGAGCATACTGAATATGGATTATAAGATTCATAATTACTATCATATTTAAATATTGACAGACTTTTGGATGTCTATCTTTTAAAACATGACTAGCTACAAATAATCCCAAAGACATCGCTAATATAAGTACTGCTCCAGCTGCTGCCACCATTAGCTTAGCCTCTTTAAGTCCACATAACTTCCCTACCTTAGATAAAGGACCACTAGACCATGTGGTTAATCCATTTTTCCATGGATTCACACTTATGGAAACAGAAGGGTTTTTAAAAAGAAGAACCGCAGCGAGTGCATGTCCTATTTCATGAATCGCAATCCCCGCGGTAGAAGCAAAAACTGTAGCGAAACTCATAGCAGATGCATAATTAAAAAGAGTTATCAACGATCTAGATACTCTTTTTTGCTTTTCTGCTTTAGGCGTGTTTAAACGCTCGATTTTATAAAGATATTTCTCTTCGTCTTTAGCCGACGCTCGAAAAAGTGTATTGACTGCAACCATAGCAACGACACTACAAAACGCCATGGCTATCCCTGTAGAACTTGCACAAAATACACAAGCAAGCCCTGCACAAGCAAATCCAACAGCTAGCTCTTTAAAAGCTGCAATAGCTAGTTGGTTAATTATTTCTCTCTTTTCATCCGTAATAGAT
>JBAWWQ010000200.1:0-3290 GCA_037146655.1 Chlamydiota bacterium
GCTTAAGCTGGGCCAGTCGCTGATCTACCTCAGCTGTAGTAGCCTCTATCTTAAGAGCTTCCTCTTTTCTTTTTGCAATTATTGCATCTGCATGTTTCTGAGTTAAAACACCTTGAATAAGTTGAAGATAAATAAATTGATAGAGCTGTTTATGCTCCAATATAGAAGGATCTATTGGTGCAATATCTGTAGAAGATTCTGTCACACGTTTTAAAGGATAATCATAGATTTCCTCAGGCAGCTGAGCTACTAACTGCAAAATATCTCGAGCTAACTCATGAATTTTCATAGAGGTTTGAAAATTCGGAGTGTATGTAAAAGGATCAATCGGCATGTCATCAAAAGCCCACTTATATTGATTCCACATTAACCCATCCCAAACATGCACATCCCCTTCCTCTGTAAAATCCATCATAGGAGCAGCTACAACATCCCCTTGTTGATTAACAACCACCTCCAAAGGTTTATCTAACCAAAAATCCACCAGAATCTCTTGTGTAAGCTTGTCTAGTTGTAATTTCACTGGAGCAATATTAAAGTGTGTTATCTCAGAATGAGAATCATACCAAGCAAGAACTTTTGCATTCCAATTTCGGATATTTTGAGAAAGTGGATCATTCCACCCTTGTCTAGCTTGAATCTCTCGTAACCCGACAAAAAAATCAGAGAGTGGTTTTCTGTTAGTTGCAGCACTTGCTGCAGCCAAATGATGCAGCTGTAAATGTTGTATTTCTGCTCTAGCTGAAGCCGCTAATGTAGTGGTAGTTGTTGCCATCGTCATCCTGATAAAAGGTTCATGATGGGACAATAGACTAAATATAGCTCAACATTAATAGCAACGTGTTTTTATAAATTAAAAACCTCCACAAAAAAACCATATCCATTTTCAATAAATTAAATGAACAAAATCTATTAAATCACCTTCGTAATTTTTAAGTGTGTCTAGTAAATCCTCATACAATTTCAAACACTCAGAACTCTCTTGACCTGAATTAAAAAATATTGCAGGAAAAATCTCTAAACTCTTTTTATAATTAGATTCAATAACTTCCCGATAATAAGAGATTCTTTTTTCTATCACTAACGCTGTATCATTCATTCTTTTTTCAAGAAAATCCTCTTCGCAATTCGGACATAGATCTCCACAAGAATAACGCAAGCACTTACTACCATAAACAAAATGACAATTATTACAAATAAGCCTCGAAGACATCCTTTCTTGACAAAGTTTATCATCAGCATCTAAAAACAAAACCAACGTTCTGTCATTTAATTTCAACTCAGCCATAATATTAAAAAGATCTTGCATATCCTCTGGGCTTCTACCAATGTCATCTATAATAAAAGGCTTCCCCTCCAAATTTAACTCTGTAATTTTTTGATTAATCAAATGACAATCCCTTCCTTCAAAAACAATAAAAACACACTTACATTCAAACAAAAAGCTGTAGTATTTTTATTCGAAAAAAACTGTTGAAAACAATAGGTTAAGACTTTTATGTTCCTGAAGTATTCATACTAAAAATTCGGTATATACCAAGGAAAAATTATGAAAAACCGTTTCAAACTATTGACAGCTACAGCACTTATGCTGTCATTAACAAGTGTTTATGCAACCACTTCGTCTATGCAAAAAACCGCTCCTAAAAAACAAGAGCCAGAAGTTAAAGCTTACAAAACTTCCGATGTATACTTGTCTAGTCCTGACTATACTGTTGGAGTCTACTTCACCCCTCAAGCTTTAAAGCCAACTGCAAGTAATTTACACGAAACTGCCATAGCTTATCCTCTACCTGCTCCAACACCTAATTGGTATATACAAGATGTAAAACCTCAATATCACTTTGGATTTGATCTAGGATTAAACGCTATATTTCATTCAACAAATACCTATTTAACATTCAACTGGCAATATTTTCATTCTTGTGACTCGACATCAACAACAGTTCCATCATCTGATATGGTTGGGCCATTTTTTGAAATAGGACCCGATGCTGCTCACTATACCAGAGCTACAGGACATGCTCATTTTCTGTTCAATGAGGCAAATATAGATTATGGTATTCTTGTAAACTTTGGAAGTCGCGCACAAGCTAATTTATTTGCAGGTGTCAGCTATGCTTACATCAAAGAGGTTCTTGTAGGACAATACTCTAATGCATCTGGATCATTTTCTCGTATGATCAAATCTCCTTCAAGTTTTTCTGGAGCCGGTCCTCAAGTAGGTCTGAACTTTGCATACCGTATTGCTAAAGGATTCCATCTCGCAGGAGATGCTTCAGCTGCAATTTTAGTAGGTAACATGAACAATCATACCACATACAAATCAAATTCAACTTTACTCAGTCCTTTAGGAATCACTCCTCCTAACACTCAGCACACTCGAGTAGATAACAGAACTCAAGTTGTTCCAGCTTTTGCAGGTAAATTGGGCTTTGCTTATGCATACAAATACTATAAACATTATATGGTTAGCTTAGAAGCTGGTTATCAAGCTCAAGTTTATATCAACGCAATCCAATCTGTAGATATGGGTAGTGAAGTAACTCTTAATAGTATTGCAGCACCAACTGTTGGCGTCTATGCACGTACATTTCAAAGAACCCTTAGCGATTTCGCTTTAGCCGGTCCTTATCTCACATTAACTCTTGGATTCTAGTAGCTTTGCTTAAGGTGCGCCTTCTTGGCGCACCTCTTCTCTATTCAAAAAATCAAAAAACCTATATTGATAGTTTTAAACACTACTAACTTTGGTAAATTCCATGTTTAAAACTTGTCTTGTTTTATTTACCCTGCTCATTAACTGCTTGATAGCTGTTGAATCCCCTGGATTAAAACGTTTGATGGACGGAAATAAACGTTATACAAGTGACCTCCTTGAGCACCCCAATAGAACTCCTGAAAGACGCGAATCTATAGCCTGTAAACAAGAACCGTTTGCCATCATTATTGGTTGCTCCGATTCTAGAGTCTCCCCTGAAATCATCTTCGATCAAGGAATCGGAGATCTTTTTGTTGTTAGAGTTGCAGGCAATGTTGTCGGACCTTTAGAACTCGATAGCATCGATTATGCTGCACTTTATCTACATTCTTCTGTCTTACTAGTTCTTGGACATGAACGCTGCGGAGCTGTTAACGCAGTGATCCAAGGAGCTACTCAAGATATTCAAGCAATATCAGCACTTATTCAACCAGCTGTCAAAGAAGAAAAAAAGAAAAATCCACCCCATCTTTTAGAAGCCTGCATTAAAACAAATGCTTTAAACATGAAAAACTACTTACTTACAACT
>JBAWWQ010000201.1:0-3258 GCA_037146655.1 Chlamydiota bacterium
GTTGAATCGCTTTGGAAAGGGATATATAAAACTCGTAATATTGTAAAAAATTATAGGGAGTACTTCGGTTTCCGTATACCGCAATAAGCCAAGAGGAAAATGCACCGATTTTATAGTGTTTAAGGATCTGTTGAGCTTTTTTAATGCGCTCTCCGTGTAAGAGAACGGCTTGATTATTTATTGCTTTTACTTCAGAGGTTATTTTACACAGTTCCTCTAAATCTTGAGTGAGTTGTCTTGGTTCGTCAAAGTAGGTTTTAAGAATTCTTTCTAAAGAGAATTTATCTTGGATAGATAGATCTTCTACGTGAAATACATTTGAAAATACCGATGAGGCTTCATTAGAGGTGCATTCGGAAGTTTCTATAATAAAAAGCTGAAGGAGAAGTGTGGTGTAAAATAAAATTAGATAAAGCTTATACATAGTTGATTTTTTTAGGATTAATCACTCTAGAAAAAAAGACTCAATTAACTTTCTTTCCAAGTACAAGTGTTCGAAGTTGATTAATTAATAGAATGAGCTCTTCTGTATCTTCATGAGAAGGATTAAATTCGGGATGTGAAAAAATCGCTATCAGTTTTTTTGTCTCTCGTATGGCCTTAGCTGAGTGGTTTTCTTTACGAAGATCTTTTGCATCAAGCGGAAAAAGCAACCTAATTTTTGCTAGAAGTTCATTTTTAGATTCCCCTTGATGTCCCAAAATAAAACGCTCTTTAGCTTCTATAGGACCTTGTCTAGATGCTAAAGTATAGACCGCTTGTCTAGGCATTGCATCTATACATTGTTGAATCGCTTTGGAAAGGGATATATAAAACTCGTAATATTGTAAAAAATTATAAGGAGTGCTTCGGTTTCCATATACAGTTATAAGCCAACAAGAAAAGGCTCCATCCTTATAAGATTTAAGGATGTTTTGTGCACGCTTAATGCGTTCGCCATGTAGGATAATCGCTTGGTTGTTAATTGCTTTTACCTCAGAAGTAATAGCAGTAAGATCTTCTAAATCCCGAGATATTTCCTGTTCTTGTTCGCTATAGTGTTTTAGCAATTCTTTTAAAGAAAGTTTTTCCTGAACAGAGAGGTCGTCTATTTTAAATACACCTGAAAAAGAAGATAGAGATCCCGCAGAGGATTGATTCGCTAATTTATCCATTTTAGTGGAACTGTTGGCGGGTTTCTCAAAACGTTTTGACAAAACAGATTTTATATTACTCATACGATGTCCAGTAGATTTACATCTTAGTTAAAAGTTCTTTTGTTAGATGCAGAAAATCTTGAGAAGCTCTACTGGTTGGTGCTGTTTCAATGACAGGTTTACCTAATATAGAAGCTTCTGAAACAGCAACATCTTTTCTAATTTTATAGGAAAGTACTTTTCCAGGGAAGGTTTCATTGATGACGTTTAAAAACGACTCGTTGTTTCTGCCTCTGTCATTCCAAAAAGAAAGAGCGACTCCTAAAACTTCTAAAGGATGTCTTTTACTTAAAGTTTCCATGAAAAGAGATAAGCGTTGTAGTCCTTTAATGCTGTAAAATTCTGGCGTAGCAGCTACTAAACAGTATTGAGCAGCTATAAAGGCAGATTCAGTTAACCAGCATAGCGATGGAGGGGTGTCTATTAAAATATAGTCGTATTTTAGAGAAGACAAAATGACTTTAAGTTTTTCGTGAGAGTAGCGATCTGATGCTAAAGAACCTGTTACTTCAATTCTTTCTAACCAGGTATCTGCAGGAATTAAATGTAGATTAGAAATAGATGTTTTTAAAATAACATCTTGGATGGTTTTATTGCCTTGTAAAACGGGAGCTAAACTGTCATGTTGATCTGGGTCGAATCCAAGTCCTGCTGTAAGATTTGCTTGGGCATCAAAATCAATAAGGAGTACTTTTTTCTTGTGTTTTTTTGCTAAAGTAGCTCCTATATTTAACGAAAGAGATGTTTTTGCAGTGCCACCTTTAAAGCTACTTACAGCAACAATTTTCATAAAATTCCTGTTTTGTTCATGATGAAAAGAGAAGACTAAAACCATAGCTTTAAACTCTTCTTAAATTTTTTCAAGGAAAAATTTGCGATAGCAGCCTTTTTCTATACAATATTGTTAATTTAATTGCTTAATTATCCGCTTCTTATACATCAAGTGTCGATATATAATTAAATTGTAGAGTCGGGTGCAACGTGGTTTTTTAATTAATAGATGTGTGAGTTTTGGTTTTTTTTTGAGCTGGTTTGTGATCGGTGTTGTTCTAGCAAATGTCTTTTAGATACGTTAAAAGGTGGTAAATATAGTTTTTATAACATTTAAAAATAATTTAAGGCGGCGTAAGGGGATTTTGTTAGAGACATTTCTCATTAAATCACCTATCGTTTCAGCGGAGTTTATAATAGCATTACATTAAAAATATTATGAGAAAAGTTTTTATAAGTTGTTTAGGGGCTGTTTTAATTTTTATGTCAAAGGGAATGGCTGTTTATTTAGGTAATCCAGCGACTTGTGAGTTGCCTCAAGAAGGAGTTTTTCTTTCAGGAGAAAATAAAGTGGCTTTAAAAGTGGGTTATCAAACGCAATCTGTTTTAGATAGAAAAATGGAAGTTGTTCTTCAACCGGGCTTTCTAGGTGGGTGTGTAGATCAAATTGGTATGGGGTTTGATCAGGGAGTTTTGGTTTTTAATATTATTGATCGTTTAGAAGTGGTTGCAACCCTTGGTTCTATGAGACTTTCTTTAGATAGAACCTTTACTCCAAACATGCAATTAACGCTTGAGTCTCATTCAAGTTTTGTTTGGTCTATTGGTGGACAAACAATGTTGATTTTATGGGATAGTACAAGTCTTGGTGTTGTCGCTAATTATTTGTCATCTAACCCTACGCCAGAAATCGTATTGTTTAATCGAACACCTTATTTGAAAGACAAGACTCATATAAGCTATGATACATGGCAGATAGAGGTGGCTCTTTCGCAAAAAGTAGATGTTTTTTCAGTATATCTTGGAGCTGCTTATTCTTATGCACAGTTAAAAATTGTCAGTGATCTTTTTCAAAAGATAGGCTTAGATAGTATTTGTGAAGAAAATTATAAAAATAGACACAGTTTAAGTATGATTATGGGAGTATCACTAGCAGCACACAAGGCCTTTACTATGACTTTTGAAGCACAAGCTTTTGGACAAACAGCGATTGGGATGAGGATGGAGTTTCGTTTTTAAAATAGCAATTTCCATTTCAAAAATATTAAATATTTTCTACACTCCTGAAAAT
>JBAWWQ010000202.1:0-3217 GCA_037146655.1 Chlamydiota bacterium
GGATTTAAAAGGTGTAGAAAAAGCGGAAGAAAAAGCAACCTTTGACAGGTTTTTTTCTTTTACAGAGCTAGCTCCTTTTAAAGATCGGTTAGCAGGAGATTTGTCAGGTGGTATGAAGCAAAAGCTAGGGCTCGGTTGCGCCCTTCTTAGTAAGCCAAAACTTCTTTTATTAGATGAGCCGACTGTAGGTGTTGACCCTATTTCTCGCAGAGAACTTTGGCAGATGATGCAAAACTTATTAGAGGAGGGGATTTCCATTGTATGGAGTACAGCCTATTTAGATGAAGCTGAGCGATGCTCACATGTTGTAGTTTTGGATCAAGGATCTGTTATTTATGAGGGAGATCCTAAAGATCTTGCCAAAAGAGTTAAAGGGCGTGTTTTCAAAATACAAAAGCTTAAAGAGAGTCCAAGAAAATCTCTGATACACACTTTAAAGCAAGATAATGTCTTAGATGCTGTTATACAAGGAAATACCTTGCGTATTCTTACAAAAACAAGAGAAGAGCCCACTGTAGAATATACCGCAATAGAACCACGCTTTGAAGATGGTTTTATGGATATTTTAGGTGGAGGACCTAAAGGTGATTCTCTTTTAGCGCAAACAAGAGATAAAATTTTGGACGATCATAAAATCATGATTGAAGCTAAAGGTTTAACAAAGTGTTTTGGTAAGTTTACAGCAGCTGACAAAATTACATTTCAGGTCCGCCGAGGCGAAGTGTTTGGTCTTTTAGGACCAAATGGTGCTGGGAAATCAACAACATTTAAAATGCTGTGTGGACTGCTCAAACCAACATCTGGAGAAGCTTTTATTAATGGAGTGAATTTACAGCACTTTCCTTCAAAAGCTCGAAGCCATATTGGTTATATGGCCCAAAAGTTTTCCCTTTATGGAGGTTTAAGTGTTATGCAAAATCTCAAAATTTTTGCAGGGTTTTATTCTTTGGAAAATCAGGAAAGAAAAGAGGCTATCGATCAGATGGTTGAAATTTTTAATTTCAAAAACTGTTTAGGCCATAACGCTAATATGCTTCCTCTTGGTTATAAACAAAGATTAGCTTTAGCATGTGCTGTTATGCATCGTCCTGAAGTGCTTTTTCTTGATGAACCTACATCAGGAGTAGATCCTATTGTAAGACGGGAATTTTGGAGTCATATTAATGGTTTAGTTGAAAAAGGGACGACTGTGATGTTGACAACCCATTTTATTGATGAAGCAGAAAATTGTGATCATTTAGGACTTGTTTATCAAAGTAAACTTTTAGTAATGGGAACACCTCAGGCCCTTAAAGAATCTGTTATTTCTGAGCACAATCGATCTCCTAGTTTGGAAGATGCTTTTATCACTCTTATCGAGAGGTCTTGTGGAACCAAAGGTTAGAGGACGTATTCGTCGTATCAAAGCTTTAATCATTAAAGAATATTATCAAATCCTTAGGGATCCAAGCAGTATTTTAATAAGTATTGTCCTTCCAGCAATTTTACTTTTTTTATATGGATATGGAATTTCTCTTGATATGAAACATCTGCGTATAGGTGTTGTCTTAGAAGATAGTGCTCCAGATGCTCAAAGTTTTGTTAAGGCATTAATGGATTCAGAGTATTTCGATGTTCAAATAGGAAGAGATCGTAGAGAGTTTTATAAAAAAATGACAGCGGGCTCTATTAAAGGAATGGTCATTATTCCCTCTTATTTTTCTACATTTAGAGAGGAACCTTATAAGGTAGCGCCGATTCAAGTGATTACAGATGGAAGTGAACCCAATACTGCTTCTTTTGTACAAAATTACATCCAAGGCGCATTTGATAATTGGAGAGTCCAAGAAAAGATAAGTAGTGATTGGAAAGAAGGTGCAAAGGTTAGTATAGAACCAAGATTTTGGTATAATGAATCGCTTGAAAGCCGTAATTTTTTAGTGCCTGGATCCCTAGCTATCATTATGACCCTTATTGGAACTTTACTTACAGCTCTTGTTGTTGCTAGAGAATGGGAAAGGGGAACAATGGAAGCTTTAATGGCGACTCCTATAAGAATGATTGAATTTATTATCGCTAAGCTCTCTGCTTACTTTTTGCTTGGGATAGGCTCTTTTATTGTAAGTGTTATCTTGTCATTAATCTTTTTTCAAACACCACTTCGTAGCTCTATGCTGCTTTTATGTGGCGTTGCATCTGTGTTTTTAGTTACATCACTTGGCCTTGGACTTCTTATTTCAACACTTGCTAAAAATCAATTTGTAGCTTCTCAAATAGCGATTATTGCGGCATTTTTACCAGCATTCATTTTGTCAGGATTTATTTATGAGCCATCGAGTATGCCTAAAGTTATAGAGGGACTCTCTTCTTTAATTCCTGCAAGATATTTTGTTACTTGCCTACAAACTTTATTTCTCGTAGGTCCCGTACCTAAGCTTTTAGTGAAAAATGTTCTTGTTATGTTTGGTATTGGTTTAGTTTTTTTTGCTATTATAGCACGTAAAACAGTCAAAAGGTTGGATTGAAAATGTACACTCGGATTAAAGCGTTGGTTTATAAAGAGTTTTTGGCTGTATGGCGTGATAAAAAAAGTCGCTTTTTTTTAATCATACCACCTGTCATCCAACTTTTTGTTTTTGCCTTTGCGGCAACACTTGATGTTAAACATGTTTCTATAGGTGTATTAAATCGAGATAGTGGAGAACAAGGATTTAAACTTGTAGAAGAATTTTACCACTCTAATACGTTTAAACATATCACCTATCTAAAGGCTGTGGATGAGATTTCTACTTTTCTAAATAACCAAGAAGGAGTTTTTGTTCTTTCTATTGATGAACAATTTTCTAGAAATCTTGATGCTGGCAAATCTGCAAAAGTGCAGTGCATTTTAGATGGAAGGAAATCTAATACTGCTCAAATTGTACTTGGATATGTATCAACAGTTGTTCAAATGTTTTCTAACAAATTAAAAGAGGATAGAGCTGAGAGGTCAAATGATATGGAGCTTGTCATCCGGCATTGGTATAATCCCAATCTTCTTTATTCTTGGTTTACAGTACCTGGTCTTATCGGCGTTTTGACAATGTTAGAAGCCCTTGTGATCGTGGCTTTATCTGTTGCTAGAGAAAGAGAGCTTGGGACTTTTGATCAACTTTTAGTGACACCTCTTAAATCTAGAGAGATTCTTTTTGGTAAAACATTACCAGCAATTGTGATCGCAATACTTGAAGGGACTTTT